>NZ_JBLUNZ020000029.1:0-64472 GCF_048061935.2 Leucobacter sp. BZR 635
TCCGAGCCCTGCAAAGCCTCAGTAAGGCTCAGACAGGATTAATCGGGGAGGTATGGGTGGGCGCTAGTCGCTGCTCGAGGAGCTCGACGAGCCCGAAGAACCAGCTGAGTCCGCGCGCGAGTCCGTGCGGTAGAAGCCCGAGCCGTTGAAGGTGACGCCGAGGGATCCGAAGACCTTCCGCAAATCGCCCTTGCATTCGGGGCACTCGGTCAGCGTTGAATCTGAGAACGACTGGTAAATGTCAAAGCTGTGCCCACAGTCGGCGCAGCGGTAAGCATAAGTAGGCACAATGGACGAGCCTACCCGAAGTGGTGAATTCTTTCCTCAGTGACCGCTCCGTGTACCGGCACGTCGTGCGGTTCCGCGGGGAGCTTCTCAAAGACCTCATCCTCGAACACCACGGCAAAGACTGCGGGCCGCTGGGTGCTCGCAGTGGTCGGGATCCGCGCGAGTTCCCTATCAAAGAAGCCCTTGCCCCAGCCGAGCCGGGTTCCCGCGCGATCAACGGCCGCCGCGGGGATGAGCATGAGGTCGCAGTTGTCCGCAGCGCCCACCGGGCTCGCGGGGCCCGTAGGCTCAGGGATCCCGTAGGCTCCAGCAGTGAACGCGCCCTCCTGGTGCACTGCCCACTCGAGCGCGCCGTCGGCGAGCACCCGGGGCAGCAGTACCTCGACGCCGTGCTCGAGCGCCCACGCGAGATAGCCGGCGGTTGCCGGCTCGCCGTTGACACTGACGAAGGCCGAGACACGTCTCGCTCCGAGTTCGCGGGTGAGTCGCGAAAGCGACGCGGTGAATGCCTGCGAGGGGAGCGGCGATGGAACCATCGCCACCCTTGCGAGCCGCCCTGCCCGCACAGCGGCGCGGACCTGCCGCTTCTCCTTCATGCCCCCAGCCTACGAGATTCAGCCACAATGCGGCCTACCCAGCTCCCGCCGGGATAGGCTTGCCTCTATGACAGAAAACCGACCAAACGTCGTGAAAGCAGTGATCCCGGCCGCAGGCCTTGGCACCCGCTTCCTTCCCGCGACGAAGGCGATGCCCAAGGAAATGCTGCCTATCGTGGACAAGCCCGCGATCCACTACGTCGTCGAAGAAGCCGCAAGCGCTGGCCTCACCGACGTGCTCATCATCACGGGCCGCAACAAGGACAACCTCGTCAACCACTTCGACGGTGTTCCCGAGCTCGAGTACACGCTCAAGAACAAGGGCGACAACAACAAGCTCGGAAAGGTGCACGAGGCGAGCGAACTCGCGGAGGTGCATTTCCTCCGCCAGGGGCAGCCGCTCGGACTCGGCCACGCCGTTGGCCGCGCGCGCATGCACGTGGGCAACGAATCCTTCGCAGTCCTACTCGGCGACGACCTCATCGACTCCCGCGACCCGCTGCTCGACCGCATGGTTGAGGTCCACAACACCCGCGAGGCGACCGTTGTCGCGCTCATGGAGGTTCCTGCGGAGTCCATCCACCTCTACGGCTGCGCCGCAGTGGAGGCGACGGAAGAGGAAGACGTCGTGCGGATCACCGCGCTCGTCGAGAAGCCCAGCCGCGAAGAGGCTCCGTCAAACCTCGCGGTGATCGGCCGGTACGTGCTGCGCCCCGAGATTTTCGACATCATCGACGACCTTGAGCCGGGCCGCGGCGGCGAGTACCAGCTCACCGACGCACTGAACGTGCTCGCGGCCGGCGACGGCGAAGCACCCGTGTACGGCGTCGTCTTCAAGGGCCGCCGCTACGACACGGGTGACCGTGCAGACTGGATCAAGGCGAACGTCTTGCTCGGGGTCGATCACGCTGAGCTCGGCGACGAGATCCGCGAGTGGGTCTTGAGCTTCGCAGACAAGCTCCGCGCCGAGTAGCCACACAGCAGAAGCGTGCAGCGACGTGTTCAACGCTAGCGGGGGAGAGCTGCCTAGCTCTCTGGGCGCGGGGAGGATCGGCATCAGGCTGATCCACCGCCGCGATGCCCGCAGGCTTGAACAGTTGCTGCGCGACAACCGGGCCTGGCTGAGCCCCTGGGAAGCGACCTACCCAGGGGTTCCAGGCGCGAGCCCGGGCGATATCTCGATGAGACCTGCGATCAAGCGACTGCGGAAGCAGCATGCTGAGGGCCGCGGGGTGCCGTTCGTTGTCACCTATGACGGTGTCGTCGTCGGGCAGCTCAGCGCGTCAGATATCTCGCGGGGCGCGCTCTGGTCGGCGAGCATCGGGTATTGGATCGACGCCGCGCACGCGGGCAAGAACATTACGCCCACCGCCGTCGCCCTCGCGATCGATTACCTCTTCGTGGGTCTCGGCCTGCACCGGGTCGAGATTTGTATCAGGCCCGAAAACGCTGCGTCCCTACGGATCGTCGAGAAGCTCGGCATGCGCTACGAAGGGCGACGGCTGCGGTACATCCACATCGACGGCGCGTGGCGCGATCACGACAGCTTCGCGATCACGCGCGAGGAGGTGCGTGGCTCGGTGCTGGAGCGGATCGTGCCGCAGGGCACCGTGCCCGCCTAACTCGCTCGTCGGCCGCTTCGCTTCGTCAACTTGCTTTCGGCGTTGGATCGGGGCCTTTCGGCGAAATTTGGCCTGAGAACACAGTGCTTTGCGGCGCGCCGACGGGCGCGCCCCGCACCTCGCTGGTTACAGTTGCCCCATGGGTACTGGAGGTCTGGGCGGCGGGGTGATGTTCATCGTCATCGCGCTCCTCTGGGGTGCAGTGCTCGTTCCGGCCTGGTTTCGGCGACGCGAGTTTAACGCGGCCGAGCGAAATGCCCTTCGGTTGCAGCGGACCCTCCGGGTGCTCGCGGAGACCGCGGAGGTACCGCAAGAGGTGCGCGTTGAAGCGACGGCGCGAGAGGCGCTCGCGCATGAGCGTCTCCTCCGCACCGCGCAGAAGCGGCAGGAGGCCGAGCGCGAGGCCGAACTCGCGAGCGCCAGGGCCGAACAAGTGCGGGCAGAGATCCATGCGCAGCAAATGCAGAGAAAGCAGGTAGCGATGAACCGGGCGGCGAAGCTTCGGAGGCCGATTGTGCGACGTGTGCGTTCAATTGCGGCGCTCCTCGGCCTGCTCGGCGTCATCGGCTCGCTCGTCGGCCTCGGCATGCTGATCGCAGGCATCGGGCCGGGCGTGCTGCTCGGATCCCTCCTCGCATTCACCGTCGGGCTCGGGTCGCTCGTGATCCTGGCTCCCGGGCGCGCAAAGCTTGCGCCGATTCCGGCGGAGCAGGCCGTTGCACAGACTGTTGCCGAGACTCCCGCGTTCGAAGAGGTGAGTGCGACGGGCGAGACCCGTGACTCCGCAGCCGCGCATGCCGCAGCCCAGCGCGCGGCAGCCGAACGCATCGAGCGCGCACGCACGATGGCACGCCAGCGCGAGGCACGCGCCTACGCTCCGCGTGAGAACCAGCCAGATTCGATGCTGCTCCGCGAGGTTCGCGAGCAGGTCGCGCGCGAGCAGCGCGGGGCTGGCGGGGCAGTGAACAGTAGTACAGCGCGCCAGGAGCCGGCTGGTGCTGGCACTGCGAGCGCCGCCGCTGCGAATGCCGCCGAGGCTACGCGCGCCGCGGAAGCCGCCGTTTCCCGCGCGAAGGCCGAGGCCGCGGAGCTCGCCCGCACGGCCCGCCCGGGCTCGCAGATGAGCCAGTTGGGCGTCGTCGGAGACACGAGCGAGGGGATGCCTGACCTGGATCAGGTGCTCCGTCGCCGCCGCAACGCGGGCTAGCAGGAGTTACCGGGCCCCTCTTCGCTGCAGGGGCTCGCGTCAGTGCTCGGCGCTGGTGCTCGGTGCGGGTGCGGTGCTGGCGCGGGCTTGGCTGGTGCGGGCTTGGCGCTGGCGCGTCGCGGTGTGCCCGCGGCAACGATCGGCGCGGGCGCACCGCGCCCACGTCAGCCTCGCCCAGCCGCAGCCTCGCAGTATGCTGCCGCACTCGCATCCTGACGCCCCCGAGTAATCCATTCCGACCCCTTTTCGGGCCGTGCAACAGTCGGTCTGAATTAATCGGGGTGGTAAGGACGCGAGGGGCCAGCGCTACGCCCCCAGAGGCCGAGCGCTACGCGCCGGGCAGGGCCGGCGGCGGGAAGGACAGCTCCGGCGCGGGAGCCGCGGGCAGATCGACGCGGAACGTCGCGCCACCGCCCGGGGTGTCATGCACCGAGACGTCGCCGCGGTGCGCCTCCACGATCGACTTCACGATGGCGAGGCCCAGGCCGGAGCCGCCGGTCTCGCGGTTACGTGAGCTGTCGGCCCGCCAGAAGCGGCCGAAGATCTTGTCGCGCACCTGTTCGGGAACGCCCTCGCCGTGATCCACGATCTCGATGCGCGTCATCGCGGGCGGTGGCGTCTGCACGGGCGCAGTGTTCGTCGGGAGCGCGATGGCCCCGGTACGCCTGCCGTTGCCGGTCGCGGGCGGCATGGGCACAGCCTCACCGCTCGGCACGGGCTCGGGCCCCGGCACGGTGCTCACGACGATCTCGATGGGGCTGCCTTCGGGAGTGTGCTGCTTGGCGTTGCCGATGAGGTTCGTGATGAGCTGGCGGATCTTGTTGTCGTCGCCGAGGGCGTGCGGGTCGCGCGGATCCTCCACGACCGTGATCTCGCGATCCTGCGCTCCGGCACGGGTATCGAGGGCGGCGTCGCGCGCCAGCTGGTTGAGTGGCAGCGACGCGAGTTGCAGCGGCCGCCGCTCGTCGAGGCGGGCGAGCGCGAGCAGATCCTCTACGAGCGCGGTCATGCGGATCGCTTCTTTCTCGATCCGCTCCATCGCCTGCCCGACCTGCTCGGGCGTCTGCAGCGCGCCCATCCGGTAGAGCTCGGCGTAGCCGCGCACCGAGACCAGCGGGGTGCGCAGCTCATGACTCGCGTCGCCGACGAAGCGGCGCATGCGGTCGATGGTCTGCTCGCGCTCCTCGAGGGAGCCGTCGAGCCGGTCGAGCATCACGTTGAGCGAGTCGCCCAGGTGACCGACCTCGGTGTGCGGGCTGGCGACGAGGATGCGTTTCGAGAAGTCGCCGCGGGAGATTTCGAGCGCGGTCTGTTCGACCTCGGCGAGCGGCAGCAGGGTCGTCGTGATGAGGATCCTGGTGAGCGCCGCCCCGAGGAGAATCACGGCGATGCCGAAGCCGGTAAACACGATGACGTACTGTGCGACGAGCTGGTTGATCGTGGTCGTCGAGTCCGCGATGAGCAGCACGCCGTTGGGTTGGCCGTTCACGAGGATGAGGGTCGTCACGTACCGCCAGTGGGTCCCGTCGGGGCTCACCACGCTCACGGGCGGGCCACTGTCGAGGTCGCCGGCGAGCACGTTCTGGAGCGTGAGCCCCAGCTTGTCTGCCGCGGGCAGCGACGACGGGCGCCGGTCGCGCGAGTTGTCGATGCGTACCTGCCCTGCCGGATCCAGAATCGCGACGTAGTAGCGACCGTTCGCAGCGATTACGTCGTCCTCGGTGAGCTGCGAGTTGTCTGCGGCGGGCGCGAGGACCTCTGACGGATCGCTCCGGATGCGCGAGAGGTCCGCGCTCTGCTGGTTGATGAGGATGGGGCGGAGCACCGAGAAAGTGCCCACCCCCGCGACGATGAGGCCGAGGAAGAGTATGAACACCGTGACAATGGTGATCTTTGTGCGGAGTGAGACGTCCGCCCAGCGGCTCCCGAAGTCGCGAAGTTGAGTCACTAGATGGAGTCTGCCTTCAGCATGTAGCCAAAGCCGCGCTTCGTCTGGATGAGTGACTCATCGGTGAGCGGGTCGAGCTTGCGACGGAGGTACGAGATGTAGGACTCGACGATGCCGGCGTCGCCGTTGAAATCGTACTCCCACACGTGGTCGAGGATCTGCGCCTTCGACAGCACGCGGTTCGCGTTCTGCATGAGGTAGCGCAGCAGCTTGAACTCGGTGGGGGAGAGCTCGACGGAGGTTCCGGCGACCGAGACCTCGTGGGTGTCCTGGTCGAGGCTGATGGGCCCGACCTCGAGCATCGTCTCTTCGTCTTCTTGGATGGTGCGGCGCAGCACCGCGTTGATCCGGGCGATGATCTCGTCGAGGCTGAAGGGCTTGGTGACGTAGTCGTCGCCGCCGACGTTCAAACCCTCAACCTTGTCCTCGGTGTCGTCCTTCGCGGTGAGGAAGATGATGGGTGCGGTGTATCCGGCGGAGCGGAGCCGCTTCGTCACGCTGAACCCGTTCATGTCGGGGAGCATGACGTCGAGGATGATGAGGTCTGGCTCTTCCTCGAGTACCGCCGAGATTGTCTGCGCGCCGTTACCGACGGAGCGGACACCGAAACCGGCAAAGCGCAGGCTCGTGCTCAGCAGCTCGCGAATGTTCGGCTCGTCATCGACGATGAGGATCCTGGGGCCTTTTCGTTCAATGTTCATAATGCCAGTCTCTGATGGTTTGCTATGAACTTGCTGGAAGCTCGGTTCTTCGCGTGTTGGTGGTGCGCGGCGGCTGCGGCCAGGCTTACGGCACTAGCTCCGCACGCCCGCGAGGTCTTCGGCGTCGAGGATCGTGTACGCGTAGCCCTGCTCGGCGAGGAAGCGCTGCCGGTTCTGCGCGAAGTCCTGGTCGACCGTATCGCGTGCGATGAGTGTGTAGAACGAGGCCTTTACGTCGCTCTGCTTCGGCCGCAGCAGTCGGCCGAGGCGCTGCGCCTCCTCCTGTCGGGACCCAAAGGAGCCGGAGATCTGGATCGCGACCGATGCGTCGGGCAGGTCAACTGAGAAGTTCGCGACCTTCGAGACGACGAGGATCTTCTCCTCGCCCGAACGGAACGCGTTGAACAGCTGCTCGCGCTCGTCGACGGGCGTCTGACCGGTGATGAGCGGGCAGCCGAGCGCCTCGGCCATGGACTCGAGCTGGTCGATGTACTGCCCGATCACGAGGATGCTCTCGCCGGGGTGGCGGTCGATGATCTCGCGCGCGATGCGTTCCTTCTGCGCGGTCGATGCCGCGATACGGTAGCGGTCCTGATCCTCCGCGATCGCGTACTCGAGGCGCTCGCTCTCGGGGAGATCGATGCGGATCTCGAAGCACTCCGCGGGGGCGATGAAGCCCTGCGCCTCGATGTCCTTCCACGCCGCGTCGTAGCGCTTCGGGCCGATGAGGCTGAACACGTCGCCCTCGCGGCCGTCCTCGCGCACGAGCGTCGCGGTGAGGCCGAGGCGGCGGCGCGCCTGCAGGTCGGCGGTGAGCTTGAAGACGGGGGCGGGGAGCAGGTGTACCTCGTCGTAGACGATGACGCCCCAGTCCTGCGCGTCGAGCAGCGACAGGTGGGCGTACTCGCCCTTCCGACGGCTCGTGAGGATCTGGTAGGTCGCGATCGTGACCGGCTTGACCTCCTTCACCTGCCCGGAGTACTCGCCGATCTCGTCTTCGGTGAGGTTCGTGCGGCGCAGCAGCTCGTCGCGCCACTGGCGTGCCGAGACCGCGTTCGTCACGAGAATGAGCGTCTTCGCGCCGACCGCGGCCATCGCCGCGGCACCCACGAGGGTCTTGCCCGCGCCACAGGGGAGCACGACGACGCCCGACCCGCCGCGCTGGAACGCCTCGACGGCCTTCGCCTGGTAGTCGCGCAGCTCCCAGCCGCTCTCGTCGAGCGAGATGTCGTACGGCTCGCCGGGTCGGTACCCCGCGAGATCCTCGGCCGGCCAACCGCGCGCCACGAGCTGCTGCTTGAGTTCGCCGCGCGCCCACGGCTCGACCATGATCGTGACGTCGTCGATCTTGGTTCCGAGTAGCGGCGCGACTTTCTTCGCGCTCGAGACTTCGCGCAGCGTTGGCGCGTCGTCGGAGCGCAGCAGCAGCTGGCCCTCTTCGTCGCGCTCGATCGTGAGCCGGCCGTAGCGGCGCATGGTGTCGCCGATCTCGGAGGCGACGCCGCTGGGAACCGGGAACTTGGCGTACTTGTTGAGCGTCTCGAGGATCTCCTCGGCGGTGTGCCCGGCGGCCCGCGCATTCCATAGCCCGAGCCGCGTGACGCGGTACGTGTGGATGTGCTCGGGCGCGCGCTCGAGCTCCGCGAACACCGCCAGCTCGTGGCGCGCGTCTTCAGCGTCGGGGTGCGCAACTTCGAGAAGCACCGTGTGATCGCTCTGAACGATGAGGGGGCCGAGAGTCATAACAGGCCATTCTACTCCGGGTCGCTGCGCGCGGGCAGTGTGCCCGCAGCGAATGATTCGATAAGTGGTCGGACGACACTGCGCCGGCAAACACTGCGCCGGCAAACGCTGCGACGGAATTACCGCAGCGACGCGCGATAGCCCGCCTTCCGGGCGGCGGCCTCGGTCGTGAAGCACTCTTCGGGGTTGGTGCGTGAGTAGAACGCGCCGCCCTTCACGTGGTAAATCATCGAGCTCGCGTTGCCCTTGATGGGTGCCCAGGCGGGGCAGTTCCACGAGGAGCCCGAGGGCTTGGTGCGCGACGGGTACGCAACCTTCGAGGTGTTCGCCGAGGTCTGTGAGGCTGAGGTGTAGCCGGCCTGTGTGCCGCTCACGCGCACGGAGATGGTCTTGCTGACGTCGCTGCCCGTGAGGGTGTAGCTCGTGCCGGTCGCTCCCTTGATTGCCGCGCCGCCGCGCAGCCACTGCGTCGACAGCTTGGTTCCCGCGGTCCAGGTGCCGCGGTTCACGGTGAGGCGCGAGCCGACGAGCTTCGTCCCCGAGATCGTGGGCTTCGCGGTTTTGAGTACTCGCGGGACGCTCTTCGCTGCGGAGGTTTTGGAGACCGTCAGGTACCCCGACTTCTTGCCGGTGACGCGCACGGTGATTTTCGCGCCGCCGTCAGCTCCCGCGAGGGTGTAACTCGACTTCGTTGCGCCCGTGATCGCGGTCCCGTTGCGGAGCCACTGGTACGAGAGCGCGACCGGGGCCGGCTTCCAGGTGCCGGCGTTGACCGAGAGCTTCTTGCCGACGGCGACGGTGCCGCTGATTGTCGGTACAGGAGCGCCTGTGAGTGTGCGGAGCACTGCGGCGGTCTGCGGTGTGGTCTGCGAGGAGGTCGTATACCCCGCGAGTGACCCGGTGACCCGGAGCGAGATGCGCTTGCCCGCGTCTGCCGCGACGAGCCGGTAGGTTGAGCCGGTCGCCTTCGGGATCGCCGCCCCGCCCCGGAGCCACTGGTAGCTCAGCCTCACGGGCTTGGGCCCCCACGTGCCGGCCTTACCGGTGAGCGTGGAGCCGACGGCGACTGTGCCCGTCACGCTTGGCTTCGCGGTGGCGAGCGCGCCAGCGGCGACCGCTTTCGTCGCCGCCGAGGTGCGTACCGCAGGGGTGTACCCGCTGAGTGTCGCCCTGACGGTGACGCTGAGGGGCTTCCCGAGGTCGAGGGAGGTTGCCGTGTAGCGCGCCGAGGTCGCTCCTGCGATGGCGGATCCGCCCCGCAGCCACTGGTAGGTGACGGCGCTGCCTGCGGGGGCAGGGATCGCGAGCTTTACGTCGAGCGCTTTTCCGACGCTCACGGTCCCCGAGATACTCACGGCTCCGAGCGTGAGCGTGCCCGGGCGCACGGTGACCGGCGCGGATGCTGCGGCGAATACGGTGCCGCCCTCCGACCGCGCGGTCACGACGACGCTGAGGGCCTTGCCCGCGTGCTCGCCGCGAGGGGTGAAGCGCGTCGTCGTCGCTGCGGGAACATCGACGTCGTTGATGCGCCACTGGTAGGAGAATGTGAGGTCGTCGCGCTCCCAGGTTCCGGAGGTTGCGTCCGCGTTGATCCCGACGGTGGCGGATCCGCCCGCGATCTGCGGGGCAACGCTCGGCGGGCCGATGAGATCAGGAACCTCGGGATCTTCGGAACCCGCAGGGCCTTCGGGGCCGGTCGGTGTCGCGGGGTCCGTCGGTGTCGCTGGATCCGGCGGTGTCGCGGGATCCGCGGGTGCGTCGGCGGCAGCGGGAACGTCGGCGGCAGCGGGAATGTTGGCGGCCGCGGAGGAGGGCTCGGCCGCGGGCACTGTGAGCGGTGCCGCGGGCGGCACCGTGATCGCGCCACCAAAGATGAGCGCACTCGTCAGAGCGACCCCGGCAAACTTCAGCATTGAAACTCCTCAAGCTATACGCAGACTTTGCAAGTGTAGCCGTTGCTGAGGAGCCGGGACAGCGCTCGCCGAGGGCGCGTCAGCCGATTTGCACGACCTCGGTGATCGCGTCGAGCGGGAGCGTTCGTTCAACGCCGGCAGCCTCGTCGAGCGCACGCATTCGGCCGGCGGCGAGTGACACCGGCACAATCGTAAAGCTGCGCACCTCGCCGCGTATTTCGACCGTGACCTGGAGTCGCGTGCGATCCCGAATCGCGAGAGTCACCTGACGGCTGATGTCAGTGGGGCCGTCGCTCGCCGACTCCAGCACGCGCTCGATGAGCGCCTCTGACGCGGCCAGAGCTCGCGTCGCCGGCGAAGCGGGCGCGGACTCCGGGGTGTGTGCCTCCGGCTCCGGCTGGCGGGTATCGGCGGGGGTGAGGATCCCTCCACCGCCGCGCGCCGGATAACGTGCGTCGAGCAGCGCCGCGAGCACGTGGTCCGCGCGCAGCCGCGACAGGAGTGGTCGGGAGTCGCGCGTCGCTGGATCGCTTGCGGGTGCCTCCTGCAGTTGCAGGTGCGCGAGCCTCCGGTCAACGAGCACTGTCGAACGCAGCTCGGGCCGAGCGAAATCGATCTTTGCGCGACCGTGCTCCCCAAAAAACGGTGAGACCACAATGCTGCCCGCGCGCTCGCTGAGGGTCGTGATGAGGTACTCGACGGGCTGCGGAATGCCCGTGAGCGCGAGCCCCCCGATGAGGCTGCGGATCTCGTCGCCGCGCATCCCACGATGGAATGCCTCTGAGAGCGTCGCCTCAGAGATCCGCAGGGTCGACGCGACACCGAGCTGTTCGGGAAGCGCGATCGCGGAGATTGCAGCTTCGTCGCGAGCGGTGAGTGGGCCGGGAACGACGACCGAGAGGTCAGGCTGAATGTAGATGCCGGTGGCGGGCTCGGGGAGGCCGAGGTCGGGGAAGACCGCGGGCGGCGACCCGGCGGGTGCGAGCGAGTGTTCGATAGCCGTGATGCCAGCCTCGCTGAAACGGCCTGAGACGGTGATACCTACGCGCTCCCAGAGCCCGGCAGCGCGTTCGATGCTCGTGAAGGTCGGTTCGGTGGCGAGCGGGTAGCGGCGAGGGAAGTCAGTGATGACGGGGCCCAAGGAGGATCCGGGAGCTGCCGAGGCAAGCTGCTCCCGCAACTGCACCGGCATCAGCGAGACCGCTGCGAGCGCGAGCTCGGCCCAGCGCTCCGCGCCCTCGGAGGCGAGCCACTCAGCTCCCTGCGAGACGCACCAGTTCTCTGCGGGGGTCACGAGGTCTGCCGCGCGCAGCAGCTCAACGACCTCGTCGGCCGCGTCGATTGCGAGCCGCTCTTCGGCGTTCCGGAGCCACGCCGAGGCGACGTCGCCGTTGCGGTTGAGCTTCGCGGGGGAGCGCTCCATATCGCGCAGCACCCAGGCAGCCTGGCCGGTGATGGTGAGCGCGGCGGCGAACCAGGAGGAGGTATCGGCGGGATCCGGCTCGACCACGGGGGCGGGAGCGGGGGACTCGTGAAACTCTTCGAGGCTCACGCCGCGACTGCTCAGCAGCGCGGTGAGCGCTTCGGTCACCTCGGGAAGGATCGCGTCGTTCGTACCCAGGAGCCCCAGTGACCGCAGTCGAGCGTGTGCCTGGGCGGTGCCCTGGGCCAAACCGGTGTTCCCACTCGCGAGCAGCAGCAGTTCTTCCCGGGGGAGCAGTGTCAGCGCCTGCGTGAGAGATTCGGGCTTTAAGAGCTCAGCTGCGAGATCCAGCGAATCCTTCACAGAGGCGGGAGCCGCGATACGGCGCGAACGCACCAGCTCGGACAGCTCCGCCCGGTCGAGCGATGCGACGAGTGAAGATAGTGCGAGCGTGCCACTCATAGCGCGGGCCGCGCTAGTTTTTCCCGCGGCGGGCGTCGCGGCTGCGACGCAGCTGCGCGAAGACGAGGAGTGCGATGAGCAGCACAAAGCCGATGGGGAGAGCGAACATTGAGATTCCGTAGACGACAGGCCAGAGGCCCTCTGCGACTGCCTGCCGATCATTCATGCCGACGATGAGCGTCGCGAAGAACGAGCCGAGGGCCACCACGATGATCGTGATCGTGGCGTAGGCGAGAATGCGCTCGAAGAGCGACGGGCTACTAATGTCTTCGGTGCTCATTCCACAGAGTTTAGCGCTTACAGATGTGCGGTGACTCCCTGCGGGGATTCCGCAGGGTCTGCTAGAGCCGAACAGCTAGACTGCTAGAGCATGTACGGCTAGACGGCCGTACTCGAAAGCTTTCGGCCGTGAGGCCGCCGCGGCGGCGCATGCCGCGAAAGGAAAGGGCGAGACATGCCGAACGGCAAGGTCAGGTTCTACGACGAGGACAAGGGCTTCGGCTTCATCCAGGGTGAAGACGGCCAGCAGGTATACCTGCACGCTTCGGTGATTCCCGAGGGCGTTGAGGTGCGGGCCGGAAGTCGGCTCGAGTACAGCGTGGGCGAGGGCCGTCGGGGCCCGCAGGCGCTCTCGGTTCGGGTGCTTGAGACCCCGCTGGTGGCGAAGCGCACCCGGAAGGCAGCCGACGAGATGGCCGTGATCATTGAAGATCTGGTCAAGTTTCTCGACTCGGTTGGCGGCAAGCTGAAGGCAGGTCAGTACCCCGAGCGTCAGGCTTCACGCCAGGTCGCCGAGATGCTGCGCCGCGTAGCGGATGATTTCGATGTCTGAGTCGCGCGCGGAAGAGACCGCTGAGACCACTCCCGCGGAGCAGCTCGCTTCTGAGGACGCAGTATCGACTGCATCTGAGGAGTCGCAGGTGAGCGGCGTCGACGACGCGGCAACTGCGGACGCCAACGACGCAGCGCTCGCCGCAGCCGAACCGGCTCCGGCGGAGCCGGTCGATCCTGATCCCGTACTGCTCTCTGACGCGGCGCGAGCGCAGGCCCGCGCTGCCCTAGGCGAAATCGGCGACCCCGCGACCATCGGCGCCGCAGCCGGGCACGAGGTACACGACTCGCGCACCGTCACCCTGTTCTTTGAGAGCACGCTCCCCGGGTACCCGGGATGGCGGTGGGCCGCGGCGATTGCGCGCGTCGACGAGGAATCGCCGGTCACCGTGCTTGAGGTTGAGATGCTGCCGGGCGAAGGATCGATGCTCGCCCCCGAGTGGGTGCCCTGGTCCGAGCGGCTTGCGCAGTACCGTGACGCCCAGTCGCGGCAGCGCAGGGAGTCGTCTGAAGAGCAGGCTGCCGCTGAAGAAGCGGCGGAAGAGCTCGCTGATTTCGATGACGCAGACGAAGATGCGCTCGAAAACGATTACGCGGACTTCGACGACGACCTTGATGGCGTTGACCTCGACGAGGACTTCGAGGAGGGCTCTGACGACGATGATTCTGACGACGACGACGACGAGGACGACGACTAGTCTCACTGAGGCGGCGACCGCGCGTCCGACCCTCGCCTAGGGACAGCCTGTAGCCAGCGCGACCGGGTCGGGACTATTCGGCGTCAGGATCCGCTGGGTGCTCACCGTGGAGCGCGCCGAGGGAGTCCGCAAGCTCGGGGTTCGCTGCGACAACGGACTCGAGCGCTGACTGCGCGTAGTCGCCGACAGAGTTCTCAACGAGGGTGATCCAAATATCGCCGATAAAGGCATGCGTGACACCCATGATGCCGCGCATGTCACCCGTGGCGAGCGCGACTGTGAACACGCGTGCGTCGCCGCGCTCCGTTTCGGTGAAGCCCTCGTTGCGGAGCTCTGCGAACAGCGGTGCCATTGCTGACTGCGGTAGTTCGGCAGTGAACTGGAACAGGTACACGCTGTCGAGATAGATCACCCAGTTACAGTTGCGCTCCTGCACGACCGATTCGACTGCGGTGAGCGCCGCCGGGCTCGCGAACTCGGTGAACAGCGCTCGGTCGGTCTCCCCGTAGCTCCCCGTGATGTTCTCGGGACCGACCGAGTCGAGGAACGCCTGCTGTTCTGCCTCAGCGGCAAGATTGATGGCCTCGCACTCGGGAAGCGCGAGGGGCGCGGGTTCTTCGGGCGGCTCAACGGTGATCGTTTTTGGCGGTACCCCCACCTGCTTGGGAGTGCCTGGCTCTGCAGGGTGGCACCCGGCGAGGGCAGCGAGGCTCGCCAGGAGGAGCGCGGCGAGTGCCGCTAGCTGCAGCCCCGCCCCCGCGCGTGTCAGTGTCATATCGCTACCCCAACCGCCCGACGGGTGTCAGGCGTATTGTTCCCCACCGTAGGCGCTTTCTACGAGAATTTGGGGTGAATGACGCGAAATGGCACAAGACTGGACAAGGCACTTGGTTTCGACTGCCTCTCTCGTGGCCGCGCGAATCGTGCCATTTCGTGACCGACTCACACAGCTGAGACAACCGAAAGTGCGCGCTCAAGCCAGTCGCGCACGAGCCCGCCGACGGCCTCCGGCTGCTCAAGGTGCACGTTGTGGCCGGCCCGGTCGAGCACGGCGAAGGTGCCTCGGACGTAGTGCTCGGTGAACGGGAAAGCGTCAGCGAAGCCAACGACGTGATCCTGCCGGCCGAACACGTGCAGCGCAGGAGCGCGGAACGGCCCAGTCGCACCCAACTCTGGCGCGTAAGCGTCGGTGTACGACGCGTTCAAGCGCGCGAGCACCCGGAGGCTTGCGCCGCGGATCCCGGGCAGCGCGTACCGCTCAAAGTAGCGGAGCGCCTGCTCAGTGTGCACCACGGCCATCTCCTCGAACTCGTTCCGGGCGTCGCCCGCGAGTGCGAGCACCGCCGCGTCGCGCAGCACGACCTCGCGCGGCGGGAGGATGCGCTTGGTGCGATCCAATTCGAACGCGCCAGCGAGCGTCGCAAGCCCCGCGCACTGCTCCGCGAGAGTGTGCGCGACGTGCCTGGCGACCATCGCACCGTATGAGTTGCCGATGATCGCGAAGGGCCCGCCATCCGCTATTTGCCGCACCTCGGCGAGCACCCGGTCTGCGACCTCCCGCGAGGTCTTCTCGCCGGTGTCTTCGGCGCCCTCCGCCCACGGCAGGTCGAGGTACACGCGCCGCCAGCCGCGCTCTGGCACCCAGCCCTCGAGCGGCAGCATGATGCGGTGATCCACGCCGAAGCCGTGCACCGCAATGAGGGGGATCCCCTCGCCGCGCACGTCTGCTATCACGAAGCGAGGGTATCAGGGTGACCTATAGAGTCGGTGGTGTGAAGCTGTTGAGGTTGCGCGGTCTGACGCTGAGGGAGTGCGTCAGCTTGGTGCTCATGATCCTGCCCCTCGGCATCGTAGGCGCGTTCGTGCTACTGCGCCCCGCCGTCTGGTCGAGCGACCTCGCCGTGTTCTTCTCGCAAGACGGGGAGCTGCTGCGCAGCGACGCGGGGTGGATCCTCTCGGCGCTCGCCCTCGCCGCAGCGCTGCTGTGCGCGTGGATCGGGGTGCTCGGCACCCGCGACAATTGGAAGGCGAACCGCCGCTGGCAGCGGGGCGCGCTCGGTGCTCTTGCCGCGGTCCTCGTCACTCTGCTGCTGAGCTCCTGGCAGCTCACGCAGGCGATCGGCGCGGGGGAGGACCCAGAAGTGGGACTCGCGATGTTTCTCACGATGTGCGCGATCCTCTACGGCGTCGTGTGCGCGGCCGTGACGCCACGGGATCTGGTTGAGCCCTGGTACGGGGACGACGAAGGATATTAGTGCAGCGACTCCTGATCGAGGAGCGCCGCGACGGCATCGACCATGTTCACTGCCGCAGCGTAGTGGGTGAGGTTTCGCACAGGCTTCCCCTTGAATAGTGGACCGTTGCCGTATTCGCGGTGGAACACCCGCTGATTCGCCGGGAGTACGCCGCGCGCTACCAGGAGATCCCAGAGCTCACGCGTCCTGACCCCCATGGGAATGTAGAGGGTGTCGGGCCCGAGGCTCAACGCTTCCTGCTCGGCAGCGAAGCCCTCCGCTACATGCTTTGTAGTGTCGAGGTGACCGGCCTTGATCTCCGCGGCGAGCTTGTTCGCGTACTTCGTGGGATAGTCCTTCACGATGTCGGTGAGAAACGCGCCCTCGAGCACGGTTCCGGTGAGTCCGCGTCGCAGCTTCGTGTCGCCGCCGCTCGAGGAGGCGTGGAAGTTCTGGAAGGCCTTGAACTCCCCAACGTCGCCCCCGAGCCCGAAGTTCGCGCCGATGAGCACTACGTCGCGGCGCAGGCGTGGTGCCGCCTCGGCGCTGTCAGAGAATACGGAGAGATCTCCGGTCCTTTCTCCCCAAATTCCCCAGCTTGCGCCCTGGCGAGACGGCAGCGTCCTGCTCGCCTCGTACGCGGCCACTGAGACGCTGGCGCGGTTGTTGTCCAGATGGGTTCGCAGGGTGTGTGTCACGTTCATAGTCGCAGGCTACGAAAGTTCGGCGGAGTTATCGAGGGGTTTCGCCGGGCTTGCCGGTTTCTGTACAAGCTTGGACGGATATTTGGGGCTTCGGGACTGAGGGCCCCTTGTCGAACGGCTTCGGCCTGAACGAACCCGAGAATCGAGCGGCTCTTGCTGCGCAGCTTGTGGTGTTAGTCCGTGAGGCCCGAGATCGTGTAGGCGCGCGCGATCCCGGTGGTCTGCTGGCCCCACTCGCTTGCCGAGGCGCGCGACTGGTGCAGCCGGAACGCGGCCGCGTCGGAGAAGCGCTCCGCGACTGCCCAGATCAGCGGGTCATCCGTGCGGGTGACCTCGAACGAGATGCAGCCGGGCTCGGCTCGCGTGAGCTCCACGTGGGCGGGCAGATACTTCGCCACCAGGCTCGACTCCTCGGAGTCTTCGCACCGCAAAACACCCGTCAGCCGCACCTCACTCATGGCTGCAGCCTAGCCCGAACCCGGTGAGCCAGCTGGGCTTGCACATGCTCGCTGCGTGCTGACACGATGGTCTCCGGGGCCGCCGAAAGCCCCCCGCGAAGGAGCCGCCGTGTCAGACCGCAACACCGTCAGTATCGAAGACGATGCGCTCGTGGTGACCCCGCGCGGCTTGGACAAGATCTGGGGGTTCCGGCGGCGGATCACCGTGCTGCTGTCTGCCATTTCTGGAGTTGAGATCGAGCACCGTCCGCACTACGTGCCGATGGGATGGCGTGGCCCGGGGCTCGACGGGTTCGGGAAGCTCGTTGGCACGTTTCACCCCTCGGGCGAACGGCACTACTGGAACTTCTCGGGGAAGGGGTCGGTGCTCATGGTCGATATCGATGGCGGCAAGCCGTTCGACAGGCTCTACCTCTCGGTCGCTGATGTTGAAGACGCCTGCCGCATGGTCAGGGAGGCGTCGAACCGCCGGTAGGCTGCTCGCCCTTGCGGTGCCTTGTGTGCGGACCGCCTAGTAATCCGGATACACCACTTCTGGCTCGGGGAACGACTGCGGAACCCTCCGCTCGACGGATTTGCCCGGCTCGATATCGAGCAGCATGACGTACGGCGAATCGAAGTGCATAACGCGGGTAACTATGCCGGTTTCCCTATCTACGACCATAGTGCAGCGCATTGAAGCGTCTGTGCCGTGTTCGAATGTCAGCAGCATGGACCTCTTGCCGATGCGCTCAATCATGATGGGGCGATACCCGTGGCTGTGGCCGCCCCACCAGCTCAGCCGCTCCGGGAAGGCCGGCACGACAGCGGAAGGCAGTGAATCCGAAACTGTTGTCGGGTAGGTGAGCGCTTCGCCACGGAAGCGCCTGGTTCCGCCCCGAAACTCATCGGTTTCGCCCAGCCCGTTGGCCGCGAACCAGGTTTCCGCAGCGTAATCCACCTCTATGTGCCACTGCTCGATCTCGTCGCGAGCTTGCAAGAGGGCACGGGCGTGGAAGCGGTCGACGGCTCGAAGTGCCTGCAGCTCTGCAAGCACCGTCGAGCTTTCGTCGGGTGAGAGTCTGCGATCGAAGATCATACTGAGACAGCGTATCCGCGGGCTGCGCGCTGCGGTAGGGGCGGGACTTCCTCTGGCCTTCGTCCTGCTCACTCCGCTCCACCCCCAAGCGGAGAAGCCGCACACCTCAAGATCGCTCATAAGATATGCGCTCAGCGAGGTCAGGGCTGCTGGGTAGCTGAAATCCCCTGACCTCACCGAGCACATGTCCTTTCGGCGCTGTTGGAAGAGCTATACCGCGTCGCCCTCCGCAGGCCCCTCCGTGTTCGGCTTCCAGCCGAGCGCCGGCGCGACGTGCTTCGCGAACGACTCGAGGATGTGCAGGTTGTACTCGGGGCCCAACTGATTTGGGATGGTCAACATGAGTGTGTCAGCCGCCATTACCGCCTCGTCAGCAAGGAGTTGCTCGATGAGCCGGTCGGGGGTGTCAGCGTAGGTCTTGCCGAAGGTGGAGCGGATACCGTCGATGACGCCGATCTGATCCTGTGCCTCCGAGCGCGGCCCGCCGCCACGCAACCCGAAGTAAAGTTCGTCTTGTTCGGTGACGATTGGGAACACGCTGCGGCTCACGGAGACGCGCGGCTTGCCGGTGTGGCCCGCCTCGCGGTACGCGTTGCGGAACGTGTCGATCTGCTTGCGCTGCAGCACGTCGAGTGGTTCGCCCGTCGCCTCGGTGAGCAGTGTCGAACTCATGAGGTTGAGGCCCATGCGCCCGGTCTGCTCGGCCGAGTCCATGCCGCCCGCGCCCCACCAGATGCGGTCGCGCAGCCCGGGGGACTGCGGTTCGATCGCGAGGCGGCCGGGAGGGGACATCTTCGGATCGGCCTCGACGAGGGTCTCGCCCTCGACCGCGCGCATGAAGAGGTCAAACTTGTCGCGCGCGATGTCGGCTCCGCGGGGATCCTGCGAACCCGTGTACCCGAACGCTTCGTAGCCGCGGAGCGCGGTTTCGGGGGATCCCCGGCTCACGCCGAGCGCGACTCTGCCGTCTGCGATGTAGTCAAGCGCCGCCGCTTCCTCGGCGAGGTAGAGCGGGTTTTCGTAGCGCATGTCGATCACGCCGGTCCCGACCTCGATCCGCTTGGTACGGGCGGCCATCGCGGTGAGCAGCGGGATCGGCGAGGCGGCCTGGCGCGCGAAGTGGTGCACGCGCACGTAGGCGCCGTTCACGCCGATTTCGTCTGCGCCCTCGGCGAGCTCGATCGTCTGCTTGAGCATGTCGCCGGCGGTGCGCACGCGCGAGCCGGGCACGGGGCCGTAGTGGCCGAACGATAGGAATCCGAATGATCTCATGTTGGCTGTAACAAGCTGCCGCAAATTACATTCCCGCGCATGCAGTTTGGTGCGGAGTGGCGGAGTGGCGGAGCGGCGGTGTCGCGGCGCTGAGTCTGGCGGAACAGTGGTGGATCACCGGGCCAGATCCGCGATCCGCGCCGTGCCGCTACCACTCCTGGTCACTTTGCGCCATTGTGCGCGTGAAAATGCGGGCGACGTGACTCGAATTGACCAGGAGTGGGCGGAGCGGGACAAATGGGGTGTCGCAGCGCCGCAGCACCGCAGCGCCGCTCCGCCGCTCCGCCGCTCCGGCGCAGGCTTAGGCCGACACCCCGCCGAGGTCCGCGCGCCCCGGGCGGAGCGCGTCCAGGGTCTCGCGAACGAGCTCGCGGCGCGCCTCGGGAGTGCGATCCTCCGCGAGTGACATCACCTCGTTGAGTGCGCTGAGCATGCTGCTCGCGAGCGTGCGGATGAGGATCCGTGCGTGAGGATCCTCCGCAGCGCTGCCAGCCGCGGCCGCCCAGCGCTCCCAAAGCGCCTCGCTAATCGCGTCGAGTGAGTCTGCGAGGCGGGTGAACTGGTGTGCGAGCAGGTCGGGGGAGCGGGCGATGATGGCGCGGTGCGTTTGCGAGACGTTGTTGCTCTCTGTGAGGTCGAGCTCTTGCAAGGTTCGATCCACCGCTGACTGCAGCGCGACCCACGGGGCCTCGCCGAGCGGGCGCGCGAGCACGTGGTCGATGAGCGTCTGGGTGTCGGCGGATGCCCGTGAGAAGAACGCCTCGTCCTTCGTCGCGAAGTACCTGAAGAACGTGCGCTCGGAGATGCCGGCCGCCGCCGCGATCTCCTCGACCGTCGTGGCGTCGTACCCGCGCTCCGCGAACAGCTCGATGGCGACGGCGCTGATGCGCTCGCGCGCGGCCTGCCGGGTGACCTCTCGAAGCGTTGGCGCTGACATGTTCACAGGTTAGCAGCGTCGTCTTGGCATAAGCTGCCATTCGTGACAGTGACTGTCATTATGATTCGAATTCACCCACGGAGGCATTGTGAACCCAAGTACCCCAGACGCGCAGCCGAGCCCGCCCGTCCCGCCCGCGACCCTGGGGCGCGGCACCGCCCTCATCTGGATCCTGCTCGCGGGAGCCTTCGTGATGGTGCTCAACGAGACCGTGATGGGGGTCGCGCTCCCGCCGCTCATGGCCGAGTTCGGGATCACCGCCGCTGCCGGCCAGTGGCTCACGACGGTCTACATGCTCGTCATGGCGGTACTCATCCCGATGTCCGGGTTCCTGCTTGAACGCTTCACGCCGCGCGCGATCTTCGTGACGGCGCTGAGCGTGTTTGCGGTCGGCACGGCCGCCGCGGCGTTCGCGCCGACCCTCGCCGTGCTCGTCGCGGCGCGCGTCGCGCAGGCAGCCGGAACCGCGGTGATTATGCCGCTGCTCACGACGACGATCCTCACCCGCGTGCCCGAGGGCAGGCGCGGCCGCATGATGGGGCTCATCGCGATCGTCATGTCGGCGGCCCCCGCGCTCGGACCCACCGTGTCCGGGCTGCTCATTACCGCTCTTGGCTGGCGCTCCGTGTTCCTCGTCGTGCTGCCGATCGCGATCCTCGTGCTCATCGTCGGCACGCTGCTCATCGGTCCCGGCACACGCGGTCGCGACGTGAAGTTCGATGTGGTCTCTGCGCTGCTCTCGGTCGTCGCCTTCGGCGGCCTCATTTACGGGCTCGGCAGCATCGGTGAGGCCGCGGTAGCCGACGCGGTGATCCCGCCGCTCGTGCCGATCCTCGTGGGAATCGCCGGCCTTGGGCTCTTCATCTGGCGGCAGCTCGTGCTGCAGCGCCGCGGCAACGCGTTCCTCGACCTGCGGCCGTTCCGTGAGCGCCCGTTCTGGGTCGGCGTCGCCCTCATCGTGGTCGCGATGCTGTCGATGTTTGGATCCCTCATCCTGCTGCCCATCTACATGCAGAACGTGCTCGGCCTGTCGCCGCTCACCACCGGGCTCGCGGTGCTGCCGGGTGGCCTCGTCATCTGCGTGACGGCACCCGTGATTGGCATTCTGTTCGACCGGGTGGGGGCGCGCCCGCTCGTGATCCCCGGCGCATTCATCGTCGCCGGTGGCCTCGTGATTCTCACGCAGCTCGGGCTGACGACGCCGATGTGGGTCATTGTTGTCGCGATGATTGTGCTGTACTTCGGGCTCGCCCTGCTCATGACCCCGCTCATGACCGGTTCGCTGAGCTCGCTCGAGCCGCACCTGTACAGCCACGGATCGGCGATCTTCTCGACCGTGCAGCAACTCGCGGGGGCCGCAGGGACGGCCGTGTTTGTCACGATCATGTCGGTCGGAACGGCGGCTGGTGCGAGGGCCGGGCTCGGTGAGATCGCGGCGACCACGCAGGGCATTCACGGGGCGTTTGTGCTCGCGGCGATCAGCTCGGTCATCGTGATTGTGCTCGCCTTCCTGGTGCCGAAGGGGCGCCCGGTGGCGCCTGCGGTACCTGCGGGACCTGGGGCGGCTGTGGCGCCTGCTGCGGCGGCTGCCGAGTAGGTTTGCGGGCGGTGCCGGTCGCGGGCCGGATCTCGACCTCCTCACACCCCCGATTAATCCTTCCCGAGCTTTGTTCGGGCTGTGCAAGAGTCGGACAGGATTAATCGGGGGTGTTGGGACGGGTTCGTCGGAGAGCGAGAGCGTGAAGGGCTAGGCCGGGCCAGGCCGGGCCGCGCAGCGAGGCGGTACCGGGGTACCACCCGGGCGGCACCGCGGGCCGATCCGCCCCGCCCGCCCCGCCCGTAACTTCGAAGTATGAACACGCAACCAGCATCAACAGGTCAGGCCGAGGCAGTCGTGGGCGTCGCGAACCTTGGGAAGTACTACGGCAGCGGGGCGCACCGCGTCGTCGCGCTCCACGACATTTCGATCGGGGTCGGGCGCGGCCAGTTCACCGCGATCATGGGCCCGTCCGGCTCCGGCAAGTCGACCCTCATGCACGTCATGGCCGGCCTCGACACCGCGAGCGAGGGCCGCGTCTGGCTCGGCGGCGACGAGATCACGCGCCTCGGCGACACCGAGCTCACGAAGCTGCGCAGACGCAGGATCGGCTTCATCTTCCAGGCCTTCAACCTCGTGCCGACGCTTGACGTGCGCGGCAACATCATGCTGCCCTTCCAGCTCGACGGCAAGAAGCCGAGCCTGCAAGAGATGGCGTGGATCGACGCGCTGCTCGGCCAGCTCGGTCTCGCGGAGCGCCTCGACCACCGCCCCCACGAGCTCTCGGGCGGGCAGCAGCAGCGCGTCGCCATCGCGCGCGCCCTCGCCACGAACCCCGACGTCATCTTCGCCGACGAGCCGACCGGCGCGCTCGACTCGCGCACGGGCCGCGAGGTGCTCAAGCTGCTGCGCTCGGCTGTGACGAACTCCGGCCAGAGCATCGTGATGGTCACGCACGACCCGATCGCGGCAAGCTACGCCGACCGGATCCTGTTCCTCGCAGACGGCAAAGTGGTCGCAGACCGCCCGGCGATGACCGCCGAGGAGATCTCCAAGACGATGCTGAACATGGAGGCGAACGCAGCATGAGCGCCTCAGCCCCCGCATACGCTGCACCCAGCACTCCCGCGCCCCGCCGCCCCGCGCGTGGGGCGGCTCCGGGCTCTGGCCTGCGCGAACACGCGGCCACCGTCGTCGTCTCCGCCCTGAGTACGCTCTTCGCGGTGACCCTCATCCTCGTCACCGGGGTACTCACCGCCGCCCTCGACGCCGACCTCGTTGAAGGCTCGGGCACGTTCCGCATGATGCTGCTCATCGTGTCGTTCGTGTTCATCGTGATCGCGCTGTACGTCGGCGCAATCGTCACCGCGAACACCTTCGCGACGATCATCGCCGGGCGCACCCGCACGATCGCGCTGTACCGGCTCGTGGGATCCACGTCGGCGAGGATCCGCTCCCGCGTCGCCGCTGAGGGCCTGCTCATGGGCACCATCGGCGCAGTGATCGGCTTCGCGCTCGCCGAGGGCCTGGTCTTCGTCATTACCGCGTTTGGGCCCGACTGGGGCTGGCTGCCCGCGGGCCGCGAGTACCCCCTCTTCGACCCGCTCGCGATCGTCGCCGTCGTGATCGTCGCGATCACCACCTGGGCCGCCGCGTGGGCCGGCTCGCGCCGCGTCGCAGCGGTCTCACCGATCGCCGCAACGGGCGCCGCAGTTGAGTTGCGCGCCGAGGATGCCCGCGGCCGCACCGCCCGCACGGTGTGGGCGTGGATCCTGCTCGGGATCGGTGCCGCACTCATCGCGCTCGGGCTGTTCATGAGCATCGTGAGCCCGCTTGCACTGCTCGTGAGCTTCTTCGGAGGCCTGTTCTCGTTCACCGGAATCGCGGTCGGCGCGCACGTCATCATGCCGCCCGTGCTCCGCCTCACCGGCAAGCTCATCGACCGCGGGCCGACGGGATCCCTCGCCGCCGCGAACGCGGTGCGCTTCCCCGAGCGGAGCGCCAGGTCCACGATCGGCCTCGTCATCGGCGTCACCCTCGTCACGATGTTCGCGGTCGCGATGGAGAGCTACCGCACCATGACGCTCGCGGCCTTCGACAATGATCCGGCGATGGAAGCGATCCTCACCGAGACCCTGAACATCACGACCGCGATTTTCACCGGGCTCGTCGGCTTCTCCGCGGTGATCGCGGCCGTCGGCATGGTGAACACGCTCTCGCTCAGTGTGCTGCAGCGCACCCGCGAACTCGGGCTGCTGCGCGCGCTCGGCTTCACCGGCTCGCAGGTGCGGCGCATGGTGCTCGCCGAGAGCGCCCAGATGACGCTCGCCGCCCTCGGCTTCGGGCTCGTGCTCGGCGTGTTCTACGGCTGGATTGCCGCGCAGTCGCTGCTCGGCTCCCAGGTCGGTTTCACGGCACCGAGCATCCCGTGGGTATTGGTCGCGGGAGTGGTCGTGTTCGGGATCCTGCTCGCGATGATTGCTGCGGCCGCGCCCGCGCGGCGCGCGGTACGGGTGTCGCCTGTGACCGCGCTCGCAATCGACTGATCGGCAGAGAGGGGGCGGGGGTAGGCTGGGGCCATGAGTGTAGTGATTGACCCATCCTTTGATCCTGTCCCCTCGCTCGCACAGACGACTGACGTCGTCATCGGCTCCGCTGCCGATGTCGCCGCAGCCCCCGTCCGTGCGTGCTTTATCGCCGCCGAGGGGGATCTGCCAGCATGCGATCACCTCGCTGGCATCACCCGCGAGGCACTTGCCGCCGCGGGCTTCACCGGCAAGGCCGGCCAGACCCTCCGCCTCCCCGGTGAGACGCTCTGCGTGCTCGTCGGCACCGGCGAGGGCCTGAAGACCGTCGCCAACGTGCGCGACGCCGTCGCCAGCTTCACCCGCGCAGCGAGCGACGCAGCAAAGCTTGCGCTCGACCTCGGCGAGATCACCTCGTCCGGGCTTTCGGAGCGCGACGCCGCGCTCGCCGCAGCCGAGGGCGCTGTGCTCGCGCGCTACCGTTTCGAGTCGTTCAAGGGCGAGTCGAAGCACGTCGCTCTCGAGCAGCTGCTGCTTGCTTCGGCAGACGCCGCAGCCGCGCAGGAGGGTGTGGATCGCGGCCTCGTGCTCGCACGCACCGCCGCCATCTCGCGTGACCTCGGCAACACCCCGCCGCGCCACCTCAGCGCAGAGAAGTTCGCTGAGATCGCTGAGAAGCTCGGCCCCGACTACGGCCTCGAGGTTGAGGTGTTCGACCGCGACGCGCTCATCGAGCTCGGCACCGGGGGACTCCTCGGCGTGAACGCGGGCAGCGTTGAAGAGCCCCGCATGATCAAGCTCCGGTACACCCCCGCTGGCGCGACCGACGCAACACCGCACCTCGCTCTCGTGGGCAAGGGCATCATGTTCGACTCGGGCGGCATCAGCCTGAAGCCCGCGAACTCGATGGGCAGCATGAAGCTCGACATGATGGGCGCAGGCGCGGTCTTCGCGTCGATGCTGTCGCTGCGCGAGCTCGGTGTCGAGAGCGTCGTCACCGGCTGGCTCATGTGCACCGACAACATGCTCTCGGGCACCGCAACGAAGATCGGCGACGTGCTCACCTTCCGCGGTGGCAAGACCGCAGAGGTGAAGAACTCCGACGCTGAGGGCCGCCTGGTCCTCGCCGACGGCCTCGTCCTCGCAACCGAGGAGGAGCGTCGCCCCGACGCAATCGTCGATATCGCGACCCTCACCGGTAACGCGATGGCGGCGCTCGGCCTGAGCACCGCGGCGACGCTTGCGAACAACGACCAGGTCGCCGAGCAGCTCGCTGCCGCAGCAGACCTCACCGATGAGCGCATCTGGCCGCTCCCGCTGGATCATCGCTACCGCGACCAGCTGAAGTCGAACGTCGCTGACCTGTCGAACATCGGCGGCCCGTTCGGCGGCGCGATTCTCGCAGCGCTGTTCCTCAACGAGTTCGTTGGCGATGTGCCGTGGGGCCACCTCGACATCGCGGCGACGATGGAGAGTGAGCGCGACGATCTCTGGCGCACCGCAGGATCCACCGGCTTCGGTGCACGCCTGCTGTCGGAGTTCGCGGCGGCCTTCACCGCTCCGGTCGCAACCGATGCGCCGCAGTCGAGCGTGATCAAGTAACGCCATGACTGAGACGCTGCTGGGAAACCGCGACGGATACATCGACGAGTTCATCAATTTTGTAGGATCTGCGCCGAGCTCGTATCACGCGGCGCGCTTCTCAGCGGCGATCTTCGCCGGCTCGGGCTTCACCGAGCACGCCGAGGAAGACGCGTGGGGGCCGGTTACCGCCGGCTCCCGCGGCGTCGTCGTGCGTGACGGGGCCATCATTGCCTGGCGCGCGGGCGCGGGCGTCACTGCGACGAGCCCCGTGCGCGTCTTGGGAGCCCACACGGACTCCCCGGGGTTCGTGCTCAAGCCGCAGCCCGACTTCACCGCGGCCGGTTGGTCGCAGGCCGGCGTCGAGGTGTACGGCGGGCCGCTCATCAACTCCTGGCTCGACCGCGACCTCGGCTTCGCCGGGCGCGTGGTCACCCGCTCGGGTGAGGAGCGCCTCGTCTGCACCCAGGCGGTCGCGCGCATCCCGCAGCTCGCGATCCACCTCGACCGCGAAGCGAACTCGGGGCTCACGCTCGACAGGCAGCGCAACACGCAGCCGATCCTTGCCGTGTCGTCGCCCGAGACGAGTGTGCTCGACCTGCTCGCCGCTGCCGCGAACCAGCCGCAGCCGGGGGAGGATCCGTTCGCGGATGCGCCGTCGAATGCCGTGCTCACCGCCGACGACGGGAGCCGGATCTCTGCCGCAGATATCGCCGGCACTGACGTGCGCCTCTACGACACGCAGGCCGCGAGCCGCATCGGGGCGCTTAACGAGTTTCTTGCGTCGCCCCGCCTCGACAACCTGAGCTCCACGTTCGCTGGTCTCGTCGCGCTCCTCGAAACGGAGCCGGCCCCCGGCACGATTTCGGTGTTTGCGTCGTTTGACCACGAGGAGCTCGGCTCAGACACCCGCTCAGGAGCCGCAGGGCCCTTCCTGGAGGACGTTCTCACCCGTTTGCGTGCTGGGCTCGGTGCGACCGCTGATGAGGCCGCACGCGCGATGGCAGCGTCATGGTGCCTCTCGGCAGACGCCGGGCACTCGGTGCACCCGAACTACCAGGAGAAGCACGACCCGAACGTGCGCCCGCTCGCAGGCCAGGGCCCGATGCTCAAGGTGAACGCGAACCAGCGCTACGCGAGCGACGCGCACGGTGCCGCCCTCTGGCAGCGCGCCTGCGAAGCCGCCGGGGTGCCGACGCAGGAATTCGTGTCGAACAACACGGTGCCGTGTGGATCCACCATCGGACCCATCACGGCGACCCGGCTCGGGATCCGCACCGTCGACGTCGGCGTCCCGCTTTTGTCGATGCACTCTGCCCGCGAGCTTGTGCACGTCGACGACCTGCACGGCCTCGCACGGGCCATTGGGGCGTTCTACGCGGGAGCGTAGCGTGACACTCAGCCGGGGCCCACACTGCGGGCCCCGGGCCCGGGCCCGGCTGAGTAGTTCGCAATCGAAATTTTGTGGTGGGTTAGATAGGATCAGGCCATGAGCGAGGTGCAACGGCAAGGCGAGAAGGTGCTTGCGCTGCCCACAGACCGGTTGATGCCGAATATTCAACGGTTCGGGAAGCAGGCGATTGAGTTCACCTTTCTCGGGCCGAACATTCATGGGCAGCCGACCTGGATCATGTGGAACGCGAGCGAACCCAACTTCATTGGCATGCTCAGCCAGGGCAAGATGGGGTACCACTTCGAGCAGCGCACCGGCGACGGTGTGCACCGACTTGAAAACATCTCACTCAACCGGGTGCAGCGTGCGCTCGGCGGGTGATTTACCGAGCTCTGAGCGCGTTTGCGAGTGATTGCGACACGCCAGGGATGCCGGACGGGGGCCGCGATTTGCGCCCCGTGTGGTTTCTGCCCTAAGCTCATATCTCGGTAGCAGGCAAGAAATTGTCTCGGCCCCATCGTTTAGCGGCCTAGGACACCGCCCTTTCACGGCGGCAGCACGGGTTCGAATCCCGTTGGGGTCACTATTACCGAATACAACTAAATATGCATGGCCCTGTAGCGCAGTTGGTTAGCGCGCCGCCCTGTCACGGCGGAGGTCGCGGGTTCAAGTCCCGTCAGGGTCGCTAGATTGGGGAAGCCCTTCTTCGGAAGGGCTTCTTCATCTTCACGGCGATCGCCTAGAGTTGGGTATCCAGTTCGATTGATCGTCTGGCTCTGTAGCTCAGTTGGTAGAGCGTTCGACTGAAAATCGAAAGGTCACCGGATCGATGCCGGTCGGAGCCACGTAGCGGTCATTACGCCGCTGCTGAACCCCCATGAGGCTTCTACTCGTGGGGGTTCCTTTATTTCCTGGGCGGTAGCTTCGGCTCCTAGGTTGCCGGGTTGCCGGGCTGCGGACGGTGTCTCGCTGAGACTCATCGTGTGCCGAGCTGCTGGGCGAGCTGCGAAACATGCACCTCCCGTCCCCTCTGCCTTGCGCGGCTCCAAGGTCGGCGCTTAGCTTGCGACACCCTAGTCCTCCGACTGAATCTCTCCGAGCCAATGGCTCGTGGCGAGGCGCGCCCACCCAGATCGCGCCCACCCAGATCGCGCTCAGAAGACATGTCCTCAGCGAAGTCAGGACAAATTTGCAGTAGAAAAGACATGACCTCGTTGAGGACATGTCTTTTCGTCGTTCTTGGTCATTGAGGTTCGAACCCTCCACTGTGAAGAGTCGTCAAGCGCTCGTGGGCGGCAGCCGGTGCCGTCGAAGCGGGCCGCACGGCAGCATCACCCAGCCGCCGCCAAGACAGTGGAAATACACTGAATCCCATGAGTTATCGAGAGCTGTATTCACAGCGGCAGGAGGTCGTCGGCGAAGCACTTGCCGACGGTGAGTGACGTCCACGCCCCGGCCGCGCGCAGAGCCTGACTCGAAGTGCGGCTGGTTTTGTGAACCCAATTCTCAACGCTTGGGGGAGTAGCTCACGCCGCAGCGCGCCCTGCTCCCGGAAGGTGCACTCATGCAACCCATTACCGAATCATTTATCCGTTCCTCCTTCATCAACGCGTCGCGTCGTGAGGTGAAGGAACTCTCCCTCCCCGCAGACTTCGAGGACTTCACCGAGGCACATTGGGCAGGGCTCGACTTCCTGGGGTGGCGCGATCCTAAGTTCGCGCGCCGCGGGTACGTCGTTCTGCCGCGCCTTGACGGGGAGCCCGTCGGTGTATCCCTCACCCAGGCGGAGGCCACCCCGCGTACACGCGCGATGTGTAACTGGTGCCAGGATGTCCGCAGGCCCAACGAGGTTGTCTTCTGGGGTGCGAAGCGCGTCGGCGACGCCGGGCGTCGCGGCAACACCGTCGGCACGCTCATCTGCCGAGAGTTCCAGTGCTCGCGGAATGTCCGTAACGATTCGCCGCCGGCCTATGACGGCTATGACGTCGCGGCAGCCCGCCAGCGCCGCCTTGACACGCTCCGGCTGAAGGTCGACGGCTTCGCCGACATGCTCATCACGGGGAGGTAAGCGCCAGTCGGCTTGAGGGTCGACGTGTGGCTATGCCCGACGTATGCTCTGGGCATGGCCGCACGCTCGATTGTTCGGATTACCCTGGGAAGCTTTCTCACGTTCGCGGGGATCGCCCACCTCACGATCGCCCGCGAGGAGTTTCAGGCGCAGGTGCCCGACTGGGTGCCGCTCGACCCCGACACGACCGTGGTCGCCTCAGGGGTGGCGGAGGTCGGGCTTGGGGCTGCGCTGCTCGTCGCCCGGAAACACCGCGGGCTGGTCGGCATCATCGCCGCGCTCTTCTTCGTCGCGGTGTTCCCCGGCAACCTGTCGCAGTGGGCGAACGGCCGCGACGGCTTCGGCCTCGACACGGACACGAAGCGCTTCGTGCGGTTGTTCTTCCAGCCGGTGCTCATCTGGGCTGCGATCTGGTCGACGCGCGGCGGCGCTCGCCGCAGGGCGCGGGCGACGCAAGACGGGCCCGCGGAGTAACCGCAGCAACCCCGGGCAAGCGCCGCAAAGACGGCTAGCGCCGCCCGCGCCCCTACGAGTTCCGCAGCCCCGGAATGAGCGACGGCGTCTTCGCGCGATACTCCCGGTAGGCGGGGTCGTCGCCCCACGTGCGCTCGGCCTTCGCCTCGAGCAGCGGGATCCCGGACACCCGCGTGAGCAGCACGATCACGAACACCGGCGACAGTAGCGCCACCCACTGCCAGCCCTGCAGCAGCGGAAGGGCGACGACGAGCACGCCGATCCACAAGAGGATCTCGCCGAGGTAGTTCGGGTGCCGCACGACCGACCACAGCCCCGTGCTGATGAACTTGCCGCTGTTCGAGGGGTCCTTCTTGAACCGGCTCTTCTGCAGGTCGGCGGTGACTTCGATGCCGAAGCCGAGCAGCCAGATGGCTACGCCGAGCCATGCGCTCCAGTCGAGGGGCGCGGTGTTCGCCGAGGAGATCGCGATCCACGCGGCCGCGGCGGTGAGGCTGATCCAGAGCCCCTGCAGCATCCACACGGAGAAGAAGCGCAGCGGGGCGACCCGGATCTTCGCGAAGCGGTCGTCGCCGCCCGTGCGGAGGTTGCGCACGAGCAGGAAGCTGCCGAGCCTGGCCGCCCACACGATGACGAGCGCGCCGAGGATGAGGCTGCGCGGGTCGCGTTCGGGGGAGAGCGCGAGCAGCGTCACGGTGACGCTGATGTAGGTGACGCTGCCGGTGGCGTCGAAGAAGCGGTCGGTCTGCGCGATGGCGGCCGGCACGTAGGCGATCCACTGCACCGCGAAGGCGATGACCACGGCGAGCGCGAACGCGGGGATGCCTGCGACGCTCCAGCCGTGCTGGCTGCCCGCGACGGCGAGCGCGGCGCCGAGCACCGCGGCAAGCGCAATGATGAGGATCGAGGTCGAACGTTTCTGGATCATGTTGGTTCCTGGTCGTCGTTGGATCGGGATCTGGATCTGTGGGGCGTTGGGGCGATGGTGCTCGGGATCGCGGCTAGAGCGAACGGCGCACTCCTGGCGACTCAGCCGTACAACTCGTCGATGGTGGGGCGCAGTGCGTCGAGGAGCGCCTGCCGCTTGAGCTTCATCGTGGGGGTGATGAAGCCGTCGGCGCGGTCGGCACCGATCGTCACGAGCCGCGAGTACTGCGCGCGCTCTGAGGGCGGCACGGTAGCGTTGGCCGCCGTGATCGCAGTAGACAGCTCGGCAGTGAGGCGGGCGTCTGCGAGCACGGCAATGCCGGGAGACGAGAGCTCAGCGGGCGGAGTCTCGCCGCGCCGCCGGAACCACTCGGTGGCCGCCTCGGTGTCGAGCACGAGCGCCGCGGTGAGGAAGGGGCGGTCGGTGCCGAGCAGCACCGCGTGTGCGACGAGCGGGTGCGCCTCGACCGCCTGCTCCCACGGCTCTGGGGAGACGGTGCGGCCGGTCGACGTGACGATGACGTGGTTCATGCGGCCGTGCAGGGTGAGTGTGCCGTCGGCGCTGAGGGATCCGAGATCCCCCGTGCGGAAGAACCCGTCGACGAACGCCCCCGCGTTGCGCTCAGGGTCGGTGTAGCCGGCGAACACTCCGATGCCGCTGGCGAGTACCTCGCCGGTGTCTGCGATCCTCACCCGGTTGCCGGGCAGCGGCGTGCCGACGCTGCCCGCGGCGAGCGCGCCTGGTCGGCCGCCGGTGAGCGGGGCGGTGGTCTCGGTGAGGCCGTAGCCCTCGATGATCGGTACCCCGATGCCGCGGAAGAAGCGTGCGAGCTCGGGCTGCAGCGTTGCCGCCCCCGAGAGCAGGTACTCGATGCGGTTGCCCATTACTGTGCGCAGTCGCCGGTAGAACAGCCGGTCGAAGAGGGCGTGACGTGCGCGGAGACCGAGTGGGGCGCGTGCCGCGGTGCCCGGGTCGGCGGCGTCGCGCTCCTCGAGGAAGGATCCCCAGCGCTCCGCTGTGCGCACGGCGGCGTCCCACACGCGCGAGAGCTTCTTCTCCCGCGCCGATGCGGCGGCCGCCCCCTGGATCCGCTCGAGCACGCGCGGCACCACGACCAAGAACGTGGGTTTGAGCACCGCGAGCGCCCGCACGACCTCCTGCGGGTTCGCGAGGTGCGCGACGCGCATGCCGTTCGCGACGCAGATGAGCTGCAGGGCTCGCCCGAGCACGTGGGTGAGCGGCAGGAAGAGGATCGTATTGCCCGTCTCGCGCACCACCTCGCGGTACGCCGCCGCGGTGTTGAGCACCTGCCCGACGAGGTTGCGGTGGGTGATGCGCGCGCCCTTCGGGCTCCCGGTGGTTCCCGAGGTGTAGACGACCGTCGCGACGTCGTCGAGGCTGGCGGTGAGCCGCCGCCTTTCGAGATCCTCGGGGGTGACGTGCGTGCCGCGAGTCGCGAGCTCGCTCATGGGGAGGCCGACCCTGGCAGCACCCGCGCCAGATCCCGGTTCGAAGACCCAAAGGGTCGGCACGGGAGCCCCGGCCGCTGCGGCGGCGGTAGCGATGCGGCGGGCGAGCGCCGGCGTACCCACGAAGGCTGCGACCGGGCGCGCGTCGGTGAGGATCGCCGCCAGCTGCGACTCTGGCGCGGTGTCGTAGGCGGGCACGACGACTGCCCCTGAGTACAGCGCCGCGTGGTCTGCGACTGCCCAGAGATACTGCGTGCCCGCAACGATCATGACGGTGTCGCCGGCGGTCACTCCGCTCGCGATGAGGCCGCGGGCTGCCGCCTCGACCTCTGATGCGAATGCGCGCGTGCTGATCTGTCGCCACGGATCGGTGAGGTCCGCGCCTGGCGCCCGTGTTTCGAATGCGATGTGATCGGGGGCCTTCGCGCAACGGGCGGCGAGCAGGTCGGTGACGTTGTGGATCCCCGAGATGTCCACGAGCGGGGAGGTGGCTGCCTCGCGGAGCGTGCCGGGAGCGACCGGCGGGGGTGTGCTCATGGTGAGTGCTCCAATCGTGGGTGGGGGAGGCGGTGGGTCGCACAACCCATCTTATTGAAGTATCTCGCAAAGCTAACTATATGCCTCGTTAGCTAACCCGGTTTTGGCCAAACTCGGCCCACGGGACCGACTCGGGCGACGTCTTGGGTTATTATTGGCTACAGCTGTAGTGATGGAGGTTGTTGTGATCTCACGCCCAAGCGGCAGTTATGGAATGGACGCCCCCGGGGTGCTCTGGCTGTGGAGTGGCCTTGCAGTCGTGTGCACTGGCTTCGCGGTCGGCAGTGCGATCTGGCGGGCTGGGTGGTGGTCGTGGTTGTTTGCTGGGCTGTTCGCGCTCACCGCTGTGGTGTGCGCGGTTGGCGTAGCGCTCCACGTGCACGTTTCGCAGCACGGGAAGTTTGTGCTGTGGCGGGACCTTCTCAGCGCGGCATCGCTCCCCTCACAGCCGCGGCCGCAGGCCCTCGACCTTGGGTGCGGGCGGGGCGCGGTCGCGATCATGGTTGCGCGTGAGTTCCAGGGCACGACTGTGGTCGGTCTCGACCTGTGGCGCCGAAAGGATCAGTCAGGTAACGGTGCTGCGGCTGCACAGGAGAATGCACGCCGGAATGGGGTCGCCGAGCGAGTGCGCTTTGACACCGGCGATATGGTTCGGCTGCCGTACGCTGATGGCTCGTTTGCGCTTGTCACCGCGAGCCTTTCGCTGCACAACATTCCAACCGAGACTGGCCGGAGCGCGGCAGTTCGGGAGGCTGCGCGGGTGTTGCGGACGCCTGGCCAGCTGCTCATCGTCGATATTCAACGAGCCGACGAGTACGCAGCCGAACTTCGCAGACTCGGGCTCGAGGTGTCTGGGCCGCGACAGCTGGGGTGGCGGGGATGGTGGACGGGCCCGTGGCTCCCCACGGCAGCCGTGGTTGCCAGAAAGGGCTAGACCGCGTCCGCTCTCAGGGGCTAGGCTGACCGGCAAGTCTGGTCTTTTCCTTGCTCCAAGCTTGGCACTTGCTGTGCTGTGACGATGGGTGCAGAAATGGGCCCTTCGGACGCCAAGCTGGCGAAAAGCTAAAAGGGGAGCAATGTCGCGCGTGCATCATGATCGTGTTCGAAACTCACGAGTTCCGGGACGAACCCGCAAACTCTTCGCGGGATTCGCGGCCATCGCCCTCCTCACCGGGCTCGGAGCAGCCGGGACGTCGCCAGCGCTCGCGCAGGACAGTGCAGGTACTGATCCGGTTTCCTTCCCCGATAAGCAGCTCGTCGCCTGCATCAACGAAAAGCTCGGCGGTGGCAGGGCAGCAGACCAGCCCATCACCCACGACGAGCTCAACACGATCTTCGGGCTCTCCTGCGGTGACTCGTTTGCGGTGGCTTCGCTCGACGGGATCGAACACGCCCAGAAGATCACGAACCTGTTCTTTGCGGGCGGGAAACACGACTTCTCAGGGCCCGGCTCGCTCGAAGCCGCGGCGAAGATGCCCAAGCTCAACAGCTTGACGCTCACAGACGCGAAGGTGACGAACGCGGCCCTCGCTGGCCTGACAGACGCTGCGACGCTCTCCACGCTTAGCCTGACCGGCAGTCCAGAGCTCTCTGACATTTCTCCGCTGGGGAAGCTTCCCAAGCTCAGCAAGCTTGATCTCTCGAGAAACGTCAAGCTCACTGACCTGTCGCCGCTGAGCGACGCAGGCAAACTGAAGGACTTCACCGCCTCCCAGATCCCAGACCTGGTGGACCTTGAGCCGCTCCGGAACCTCAACACGCTTACCTCAGTGAGCGTGTACAAGACCGCGGTCGCCACGCTCGAGCCGCTGTCGGGGCTCACTGGCCTCACGAGCATCAGCGCTCAATTTACGCAGGTGTCGACCTTGCTGCCGATCTCGAAGCTGACCAAGATGCGTTTCCTGACCGTTGACCACGCGCAGCTGCAGAGCCTCGCAGGTATTGAAGACATGAGTGAGCTCCAGACACTCGACATCAACAACAACCCCGACATCGGTGACGATATCGGGGCGATCCGCAACAAGCCCGAGCTGTACCGGGTGCACATGAACGCGATCGGTGCGACATCAGTTGAGCCGCTGTCAGGCCTCACGGGGCTGAAGAGCCTGCAGGCACTCGGAAACCACTTCGGTTCGCTCGTTGGCCTGCCTGAGGCCCCCGAGCAAAACTCCGTCGGGACGTTCGCGGTCACCGCGCAGCAGATCTCGGGAAGCGAGGTGTTCGTGCCGAAGGGCGCGAAACAGTTCCGCTACGATGCTGCCGGACAGCTTGAGCTCCGTGACGGATCCTTTCCCGACCTCGGGGGCAACCTCAAGCCCAAGCCCGACCCAGAGCTGCCGATCATGCTGATTGACGTGCGAGCAGCGTGGCCTGAGCTCGAGTACACGTTCGCGCACGAAGCAAAGTCCAATGATCGCTTTACGGGCACGGTCGCGATGCCCATCGTGTGGAGCATGATCACCAGCCCCGACAGCGCTACGCTGCCGCTCGGCGAAGCATGGCGTCAAGAGATCTCCTACACGGCCGGTTTCCCAGCTGCGAGCTTTGAGCTCTCGTCGGATGCGCCCGCCTGGTTGAAGGTTGTCGATGGCGCATTCGTGGGCACCCCGGATGGGGCGGGCGACTGGACCTTTGAACTTCGAGTCGCTGACGAGCTTGGTAACACGATGCAGCAGCGTGTGGATCTCACCGTTCCCCAGCCAGATGCCACGGTCTTTGAGATCGGCGAAGACCAGCAGGCTCTGGCAGGAACGGATCTCACGTTCACGGTGTCGCGCACCGACGCCGCTGAGAACGCATTCTCGGGTGAGGCGAGCGTGCGTGTGAAGACGCACGACGGCACTGCGGTAGACGGCAGCCACTACGTGGGCGTAGATCAGGTACTGAGCTGGCCGGCAGGGAACCAGGACGACAAGCAGGTCGTTGTTCAGACCTTGGCGGGCGCGGCAGGCGATGAAGACCGGGCGCTCACGCTTGAGCTTTCTGACCCCACTCCCGAAGGGCTGACCGAGCTCGGCGGCGGCTTCATGAGCGACGGCACGATCACCTACCCGACCCCCGAGGCAACCCAGTTCTCGGTGAGCGCACCGCAGGTCGTCGAGGCGGGGACCGCGGACGTCGAGTTCACGGTCACCCGGAAGGACGCTGCCGAGAATCCGTGGACCGGGGAGGCGAGCATCCGCGTTGTCTCGCACGACGGGACTGCGAAGGCCGGCACGCACTTCACCGAGGTTGACGAGACCCTCACCTGGAAGGCTAATGAGTCGGGAGGGAAAACCTTCCGCGTGCAGACCCACGAGGGCAAGGCAGGTGACCCGAACCGAGTATTCGCGCTCCGGCTCACTGACGCTCAGCCGCGGCCGTACGCGAAGCCTTCCAAGCTGGCGTTCAGCGGAGTGGAACTGACCTACCCGACTCCTGAACCGACGAGTTTTGGAATGAGCGGTGATGCGGCAGGTGCTGCGGGCGATAGCTTCACGTTCGAGATTCGTCGCGAGGATGCGCAGGTGAACCCCTGGACGGGGGTCGCGAGTGTGCGCGTGTCCACGCAGGACGGGACCGCCCAGGCGAACGCGCACTACGCGCCGCTCGATGAGACGGTGACCTGGGCGGATGCCGACAGTGAGCCCAAACACGTCGTTATCGAGACGACCAAGATGCCAGCTGGCGACCCGGAACGCGACCTGACTGTCGTCCTGTCGCAGCCGGAGCCAGCGGCCCACACGCAGCTCATTGAGCCCGCCGCGAGCACGCTGACGCTGCGCTCGCCGGAACCGGGAACGACAGTGTTTGCGATGGGGGACGATCAGTCGACGAAGGCCGGTGGCACACTGACGTTTACGGTGTCGCGGGCTGACGCCGAGGTGGACCCCTGGACGGGCGAGGCGAGTGTGCGGGTATCGACCCAAGACGGGTCAGCGGTCGCTGGAACGCACTACGAGCCGATTGCTGAGACGCTCGTCTGGGGTGCCGGCGACAGTGCAACTCAATCGGTGACGGTGCAGACCGCGAAGGTCACGTCGAAGGATCCGGAGCGGTCGTTCACCGTTACGCTCTCCGAGCCGAGCTCATCCACTGCGGTCGGTGACCCTGCGGCCGCCGCGGGCACGATCGCTTACGCCTCTGAGGAGGGCCCGATTGTCCCCGGCGAAGAGGGCGAGGGGGACGGCGGGATCACCCCAAAGCCCACACCGGACGGCGGGGATAAGGGCGCCCCAAATGCGGAAGGTGGGCTGGCTCACTCTGGGCTCAGCGTGACCGTCTGGGCGCTCTCGCTGGGAGCAGCGGTGCTCGCCCTGCTGATTGGTCTCGGCCTCTTCGCGGCGCGAGGCCGCCGAACGCTCTAGCGACGGTTTCCGCGGAGCCGGAGCCGGCGATAGAGCCGGCGGTAGAGGCGGAGAGAGGGGTGTGGGATACGGGGAGTGAGCGATCCCCGTATCCCACACCCCTGTCTGCCCCCAATCCGGGGGATCACCCAGGTGAAACCTCGAGCAACGCTTTTCGTTGTCTTCCGCTCGGCAAACGCCGTTCTTCTCCTGTGTCCGCGCTCAGCGCAGAGGATTCAGAAGCATAGACGGCTTTGCCCGCTTTGCCCGGCGTGAACTGTGCAGAAGCGCGCAGAGCCGCGGAAGTCGCACTGCGTAGCCTGTGTGCATCCGCAGTGAAGCGACGATGGGGGATTCATGAGAGCCAATTACGATCGACCGGTTTCGCCGGCGACCTCGGTCGGCCAGGTGGTCGGCCCCGGTGGCAAGAAGCCGCCCAAGAAGCTAGCCTCCCGCCACATTACGATGATCACCCTCGGTGGGATCATCGGCGCGAGCCTCTTCGTCGGCTCGGGCAACGTGATCCGCGCAGTCGGCCCGGCCGCGATCATCTCGTACCTCATCGGCGGTGTGCTGGTGTTTCTTGCGATGCGCATGCTCGGCGAGATGGCGGCGGCGCGACCAACGACCGGATCCTTCATGGAGTACGCCCGCGTCGGCCTTGGCGACTGGGCAGGCTACATCGTCGGCTGGCTGTACTGGTACTTCTGGGTGGGCGTGATCGCGTTCGAGGCAGTGATCATCGGTTCCATCATGCACAGCTGGATACCTGGGGTGCCCGAATGGGTGTTCTCGATCGGCATGATGCTGGTGTTCACCGTGACGAACCTCGTGTCGGTGCGCTCCTTCGGCGAGGTCGAGTTCTGGCTCGCAAGCATTAAGGTCGTCGCGATCGTCGTATTCCTCGGCGTCGGCGTGCTCTTTGCGCTTGGCTTCTGGCCGGGATCCACGTTCTCGATCCCGAACCTGTGGGAGCACGGCGGCTTTGCCCCGAACGGCGTCTGGCCGGTCATCGCGGGCGTTGCAATCGTGATCTTCTCCTACTTCGGAACCGAGATCGCGGTGATGGCCGCAGCCGAATCCGAGGACCCCGCGAAGGGGGTGCGGCAGGCGACCACGACCGTGATCTGGCGAATCCTGCTGTTCTTTGTCGGCGCAGTGTTCCTCATCGTCGTGATTGTGCCCTGGAACCAGCTGCCCGACCCGCAGGTCGAGGGGCCGTTCGTGCACGTGTTCACGCTGTATGGGATCCCCGCGGCGGGCGCGATCATGAGCGCGGTCACACTCACCGCCGTGTGCTCAGTGCTGAACTCGGGTCTCTACTCGGCAGCGCGCATGTTTGCCGCGCTCGCTGACCAGGGCTTTGCGCCCGCGCTCGTCGCGAAGCGCTCGCGCAATGGAGTGCCGGTGGCAGCCGTGATTGCCTCGACGCTCGGCGGCTACGCTGCCGTGATCGTGAACTTCGCCGCACCCGAATCGGGCATCTTCGACTTCATCATGAACTCGGCAGGTCTCGTGGCGCTCTTCGTCTACGCGTTCGTCGCCGCCACACAGATCCGCATGCGTCAGCGCATGACCCAAGAAGAGGTCGCGGGCCTCGAGCTCAAGATGTGGTGGCACCCGTGGCTTGGCATCCTCGTGATCCTCGCGGTTATCGGGATCGTGGTCATCATGGTGGTGAGCGGCGACGGCACGCGCACGCAGGTGTGGACGAGCCTGATCTCGGTCGGAGTGCTTGCCGTCTTCTGGCCAGCGGTGCGCGGCCGGCTCAAGCGGGTGCGCGCCGCCAGGGCGGCCGCCGCCGACGAAGACTAGTCTGAGCGCGAGGCAACCGCCTCGACGACGGCCTCGAGCGCCACGCGTGTCTCGAGGTCTCGGGCGTCGTCTTCGGGGTCGTGCCACGCGCTCGTCTTCACGATTACGGTCTCGCTGTCTGGGTCGATCCAGAGCGCCTGGCCGTGCACCCCGAGCCCGGTGAAAGCACCCCGATCGCCCCCGAGCGTCCACCACTGGTTCGAGTAACCGTAGTGCGGTGCCCCGCCGCCATCGGTGAGCTCACCGACCTGGAGGTGAGGGAGGTCGGAACCGCGGCTGCGCGCGACCCAGGCCTCGGGCACAAGCTGGGTATCGCCAACGCGGCCGCCCGATGCCATGATGATGCCGACGCGGGCAAGGTCACGAATGGTGGCGTTGAGCGATCCACCGCCGAGAGCCGTGCGGGGCTTGCCGCGGGTGAGGAAGTAGAAGGCGTCTGACTCCGCTCCCATCGGCTGCCAGAGCCGCTCGGTCGCGTAGCCGGCGAGGGTGCGGCCGGTCGCCGCCTCAAGGAGCCAGCCGATCACGTGCGTGTCGATCGTCGAGTAGTTGAAGGCCGTTCCGGGCTCGCGCAGTTTCGGTGTGGACCGGATGACTTCGAGCACTGAGCCGCCCGTGCTTACCGCGGTCTCAAAACGGCGGATCGGCGCGTCTGGCACCGTCCAATCCTCGACGGCCCCGATGCCGCTTGACATGTTCAAGAGATCCTCGAGGGTGACCTGACCGTAGCCAGTCTTCGCGAGCTCCGGCAGATAGTCGGCGACGCGATCGGTGATGGCTCCGATTTCACCGCGTTCAAGCGCGATCCCGATGAGCATCGACGTCACTGACTTCGTCAGCGAGAACAGCTGGAATTTTGCGGTCGGTGACGCGAAGCGACCGGGGTAGCTTTCGTGGATAATCTCACCGCGCTGCGCGACGAGGAACGCGGTCGTGTGTGTGCTCCGGTGGAACTCGGCGAGGGAACGGCGCTGGCCCGCGAACTCGTAGCGGATCCCGGAGACCCCGAGCGGGGCGCGCGCGGAAGGGAGCGGGCGGGCCTCTGCGGGGCGCAGCACTGCCTCGGTAGGCATGAGCCGGTGCATGTGCGTGAAGGTCCACTCGTTGAGTGGCCGGCTGAACGCGAGGTCGCCCTGGTTTCTCCAGAGCCAGCTGCCTCCCGCGACAGCGGCCGCTGTCGCGGCGGTGATTCCCAGCGTTTTTCCGATGCGCATTTCTTGGCTCCTCGCTCAGCCGAGCGAGTTGCCCGGGCTGTCCTCATTCCTAACATAGCCCGCAATATCGGGCAGTGTGTGAGACGACCGAACCTTCGTTCGGGAGGGTAGTGTGAACATATGGTGACGAGCGACGGTGCGCAGCGGGTGGATCGATTGCCGCGGGCGGCCGGGCGCGAGGGCGACGGAAAAGCTGCGGTACTCGCCGCTGCGCTGCGCTGCTTTGCGGCGCGCGGATACTTCGGAGCCTCCATGCGCGATATTGCCGGCGAGGCGCAGATTGCCCCTGCGGGCATCTACCACCACTTCTCGGGGAAGCAAGAGATCCTCCAGGCTGTGATGATCTCGACGCTGAAAGACGTGCTCGCAACGACCCGGGGTCGGGTCTCGCAGGTGCCAGATAGCGACCCGGCTGCGCAGCTGGCGGAGCTTGTGCGGGCCTGGGTCGAGTTCCATGCGCTGCGACAGAGCGAAGCCAGGGTGGGGGCGTCGGAGATTCACTGCGTCGAGGGAGAGGGGCGCGAGACCGTCATCGCGCTGCGCGATGAGCAAGAGGAAGTCTTCCGTGAGGTCATCGAACGGGGCCAACGCGCAGGGGTGTTCGCGACGCCGCATCCGCGCGACGCCGCGCGCGCGATCATCAACATGGGCGGGGCCGTTGCGAGCTGGTACCGCGAAGACGGGTCTTCCGCGCCTGAGGCGCTCGCCGAACGATATGCGACGCTCGCGCTCGCGATGGTGCAGGCGGGCGCGCTGACGTAGCCCAGCTACGGAGAGTATTATTCACGGGTGACTCGCATCCTTTTCTTTGAGCCCCGCATCGCAGGGAACACCGGCAACACGATCAGACTCGCTGCCGGAACGGGCGCAGAGCTGCACATCGTGAACCCGCTCTTCGATTTTGAGGACGCGAAGCTGCGCCGGGCGGGACTCGACTACCACGACATGGCAGTGGTGCACCTGCACGATTCCTTTGAGGCAGCGCTGAGCGCGCTGCTGCCCGCACGGGTGTTTGCATTCACCGCACACGCGACCACGACCTACACCGACGTGGCTTACCAGGCGAGCGATGTGCTGTTGTTCGGCCCGGAACCAACCGGCCTCCCGGGCGAGATCCTTGAGCACTCAGCGATCACTGACGCGCTGCGAATCCCCATGCTTCCCGGCCCGCGTTCGATGAATCTCGCCAACTGTGCGGCGATCGCAAGCTACGAGGCTTGGCGCCAGAGCGGATTCATCGGATCTGCATAGCCCAGCCCCTCTCTTTCGGAGGGGGCTAAGTGCAGCAAATTGGGCAAAAGCTCATTCAATTGATGCGTGAGCATGGAATCCGCTGAGAAAACCTCCAAACTCGTACTTTTCCGCTAGTCACACATACACCCCGGGGGGTATCGTGGTGGGCGAGTCGGATGAACTGCGCGTAAACGCGCGTTCATAGGGGCGGCTCTTTCCGAGGCCTCCGCGGTGCAACACCGCGCAGGGTTCAATTCAAAGTTGAAGTCGGAAATCGATCAGGGCATACGAGCCCGGGTCGAGTTCTGCGCGCCAAGAAGCCTGGGGGCTTTGTGGTGCGCTGGTGTTGGGGTGCCAAAAAGAAGGATTAACGTGGGGAAGCGAAACGGAATGCGTCGGGGGTACGCCAAGGTCTTGGCGACCCTCGGCGTACTCACCATCGGCATAACGGGCGTGCTGGGAAGTGCTCCAGCTGAGGCGCTGCTGCCAACAGCCGTGGAACCAGAGGCCGAGGTTGTCGAAGAGGCACCCGAGGTGCAAGGACTCTCTGCGCCGGACGCAGCGGCCGCTGCTGCTGCGGCACCGCTCGCGGCCGCTGCTGCTGCCCCGGCGAGCTGCCAGGTCGACACCGTCTACGCACTTGGAAAGACGCGGTTCGACCGCGACGGCGACGATTACAAGTGGGAAATCCTTGCGATCAACCACTCGGGTTCGTACGCGAGTGTCGAGAGCCTCGCGAGCCTCGGCAAGAGTCGTATTGACGGGCTCGGAATGGTGCCGGGTGGCACCGCAGCGGTGTACGCCAAGGGCAGCAAGCTCAGCAAGGGAGCTACCCCGACGCTCTACATGTGGGATTTCGGCACCAAGCGGCAGACGACGCTCTCTGGCGTGACTAAGCTCGCCGAGGCCGCGCCGAAGGGCATCCAGGCAGGAGCCGTGCACCCCTACAACGGCCTCTACTACTATGGCTACCCGACGGTCAGCAACAACGTCATGACGTGGCATATCTACGCCTACGATGTGGCGAACACTCGGGCCATCGGCAAGGTTGGAACCGTCCCCCTGCTGCCCGGATACGGCGGACTGACGGGTGACTTCGCGTTCGATCCACAGGGCAATCTCTACCTCGTGAATGACGCAGGCTCGCGCGACACCTCCATGGTGCAGGTGCCCGCGAAAGACGTCGCCGCTGTCGCTTCCAACGCGGTGTGGAACCACTCGGGACGAGGCGCTGCGGGTGTAACCTCGCCGAGCGGAGCTGCCTGGCTTGCGAGCAATGATGCCGCGCCTCTCGGGATGGTGGAGGAGGACGGTCGGTACACGATTCTGTCGGCGCGCGCGCTCGAGAACGGAGCGCCAGCTCCCGCCAAGACCTGGACGACCGAGGTATTGCACGTGAGTGACCTTGCGAACTGTGCTCCGAAAGACTCAGGCTTCGAGATCCAGACCAACCTGACCTCGCGTATCAACATTGCGGACCAATTCACGGTCTCCGCATCGGGCGCTGTGCCCGCGACCACGGCGGGATCGGCGAATGGCGCACAGCCCGGCATCGTGCGCAACGTCTCGCCCGAGCCAGGCAAACCGGTGGCGGTAAAAGTCGAGTTCAAGCGCCAGGGGCACACATCTGAATACTCCGCTGAGCTCGCGTGCGTGGTGAAGGAGACCAACGCTCCGATCCCGACAACGAAGAGCGGCGAGGGCGAGTTCACGTTCACCTACCCGACGGCCCCCGGAGGCCGAGCGCCGGCCGTGCACTGCGACCTCACGGTCGGAGCGCCAGCGACGATCCAGGTAACGAAGGAGCTGCCGGCCGGACGAGCGTGGGCGACTGACCAGTTCAGCGTTGCTATGAAGGAAAACGGTAAGCCCGTTATCGCCGCTGGTGCGACGGCGCTCAGCGAGGGAACCGGCACCCGCGTGAACGCCGGTACCGGAACCTCGGGCAAGATCCGCGCGAAGGCTGGTGCAACGTACTCGCTGAGCGAGTCCGCCCCGGCGAGCGTGAACACCGCGCACTACACGTCGACGATTACCTGTGTCGATCCAACGGGGATCCAGCAGAACCTGCCGAGCGGACAGCCGCTGCCCGTAGGCTCCCCGTTCGACCTCAAGACGACCGAGGGCGCGCAGGTGAGCTGTGTCATCACCAACACGAGCACCGGCGCGGCGAGCTCAGGTGGCTTCACCTGTGAGGCGGGCGCGATCTACGGAATGGTGAATGTCAACGGTAGGGCCGAAAGCTATATCGCCAAGATCTCTACGGAACTGTTCGCCGCGGGGACACGCGATAATCACTACCGCGGTGAGATCATCTCATCGAACCTCCACCAGACTCAGAGCGGAACGCTCGCGAACTCGATGAACGTGAACTCGCTAGCGATCACTCAGGGCGGCGCGAAGAGCCTGTTCGTCGGGCAGGCCAACTTTGTGAGGAACGGCTCATTCGAATTGTACGAGCTCGACAATGCAAAAGCATCGGGCAAGCCCGTGCGGAAGGCGTCGTTCTCGTTCCCGACAGGGATCCTTGATCACGGAAGCGGTAGCGCGGTACGTGGCGGGGTCAACCCGGCCGATGGTATGTACTGGGCTTCGGCGACCAGCTACAGGGCCGACGGCTCATACCGACATCACTTCTGGGCCTACGACACTCTGACCGACGTCAACTACGGCTACGTAGGTTTTCTCACGAGCCAAGGTGGGGCAAGCGCCGGGACGATGTACGGCAACAATGGTGACCTCGTTTTCGATCAGGACGGCAACATGCTCTTCCTCTCGGCATCGAGCCTCGATACCGACATGACCCGCCTGTCAGGAATGAACAAGGGCCTCGCTGTAGTGAACGGGCGAACGACGGTCACCGACCTGAGCCCCGCGAAGTACGGGATTAAGCGCGCATCGCTCATGAAGCCGACCCAGCTGCCGGCATCGAACGGTATTACCTTTGACAACGATGGGTACCTCTGGACGAGCCTCTCAGACGGCCAGCGGGGCTCGCTGAACCGCGTTGACCCCAACACCGGAACACTGGTTGACAATCTGCAGACCTGGAACCAGGATCCCCAGCGGCCGAGTCAGGGGTGGTACTCAGCCGGCGGCGTAGTCAAACTAAAGGCCCCAAACGGCCAGTACACGCAGCACGCATACATTACGGACCTCGCGGACTGTAACGACCCCGGTGGTCTCCAGGTGCTGAAGAACATTGGCGACCGCGCCAGTGCTGGCGACCAGTTCCAGCTGGAGGTGTTCCGCTCGAGCTTCCCTGCGGGAGCTGAGCGTGCGCAGACCTCCGGCGATGCGACCGGGCTCCAGGCTGATGCGATTGCAGGCCCGATTGTCGGGATTCCCGGTCAGGCCTACACCGTTCGAGAGACGATGACTGGCGGGAAGAGCCTCGCCCCCTACGGCACGACGCTTGCTTGTGTGGATGTGGCGAACGGCAACGCTCCCGTCGAGACCCAGATGCTCAGCCAGGGCGAGGGATCGTTCATCTTCCCTGGCCTTGGTGCCGCGCCCAACGCTCCGCTGCCGAACGTGGAGTGCACGTTTACGAACTCCCCGAAGGCGACGCTCTCCGTAGATAAGTCGCTGACCGGTACTCGCGTGGCAACGAACGATCAGTTCACTGTGCAGATTCTTGCCGGAGGCGGTGTCGTGAAGGACGCTACGACCAAGGGCTCAGGAAAAACCGTGACGAAGGGCAGCGGCGCGACCGGTGCCGTCCCTGTGAATCCTGAAACTGAGTACGTCATCACTGAGGCGGGGGCTGCCGGTACGAACCTGGCAAACTACCCGGGCGCGACGATTACGTGCCTCGATCCAACCGGCCACCACCAGGGCCTGCCCGTCGACCAGCCACTTGACCCCGCAGGGTTCGCGATCACCCCAGCCCCCATGTCGAAGATTTCGTGCACCATCACGAACACACCGGGTGAGGCCGAGCTGGCGACGAAGAAGACCCTGCTCACGGTGACGGGTGTCGACGGATCCGAGGTCGAAGCGACTGAGGACACGAAAGTCTCGCCAGGCGACGTGCTGAAGTACCAGATCGCGACCACTAACCGTGGCGTGATCGCGGGGAGTACCAAGCTCAGCGAGATTGTCCCCGAGGGGACCACCTACACAGGGAAGAATGAGGGCTGGAGCTGCTCTACCCAGAGCAAGCGGGCGGCTTCTGCCGACAGCGCAGCGGGGCAGGTGTGCCTCCGTGAGGTGAAGAACCTCGCTCCGGGCGCCACCGATACGGCAACATTCACCGTGACCGTCGGCGACGCGAAGGCGCTGCTGAATGACGGCGACCCGCTGAATGAGATCCACAACCTCGTTGTCTCGAGCGACGGTGTCTGCGAGCCCGGCGACTGCGAGGTCGTCACCCCACTGCAGCCGAACTGGACGGTCGCGAAGACCGCTGCGGTTGACGGAAAAGACGGGGCGGCCGAGATCGTGCGTTCCGGGCAGAAGATCACCTACACGCTGACGGCCACCTCCAAGCTTGGCGAGATCAGGGACGTCGTGCTCACTGACGACCTGAGCGGTGTGCTCGAGACCGCGGACTTCGTCAAGGGGTCTGTCACCTGGGAGTTCATGGGGCGCACCCAGAAGCTCGACGACTCCGTTCTCACCGGCACCACGCTGGTATCGCCGGCGGTGACGCTGCACGGCGGCGACGTCGCGAAGCTCAGCTACAGCGTGACCGTCAAGGCCGGCAAGCCGCTCCAGACCATCACCAACAGTGTGACCGGTGCTGGATCAGCGGAGCCCGATCAATGTGTCACGGGCAAGCCCGAGACCAGTGTCGACGCCTGCGTGACCACGCATCGCACCGGAGCCGCGATTACCGTGCAGAAGCTTAACGAGAACGGCACCGCGCTTCCCGGCGCAGAGTTCGTTGTGAAGAGCAACGACGGTGGTGGCGCTGAGCGGCCCGGGAAACCGGGGAAGGAGCTCAGCCCGAACCTCGTGAAGGATCCGCAGGATGCCTCGAAGTTCACGCTTGCAGACATGACTCCCGGTTGGTACTGGCTCATTGAAACCCAGTCACCCGAAGCGGCAGAAGGCAAGCAGCCCTATCAGCTGCTCGCGCAACCGGTTCCTTTCCAAGTACGGGGTAACGGAGACATCGTGCTCACCCCCGTTGAGGAGGCGAGCGCCGTCAGCTCCGAAGGGTCGACCATCAAGGTGGTTAACCGCCCAGGCTTTGTCCTGCCAAATTCAGGCGGTCTCGGAACCGCCGCGTACACCGTCATCGGTGTCGCGATTCTAAGCGTCGCGATGTTTGCGCTCCTGCGTCGACGCCGCGCTGAAGCCGTGGTTACGGAAGACGACTAGCTTTTCCGTCATCCACACCACACTTCGGGTCGGCACCGTCGCCCCGAACATCACCACGAGCACGAAATGAAGGAGAACCACGTGTTCATTAACAAGAAGAAGGGCCCGTTCCGGGCAGCGCTTGCAGCTGTCGCCGGTCTCGCCCTGCTCGGCATGGGCGCTACGAGCGCTGTCGCAGCTCCCACCATCGAAGACCGCACCGGCTCGCTCACGGTCCACAAGTTCGCGAAGACCGCTGAGCACGGCGACATCGAGAGCAACGGCACCGAGGTCAAGACCCCGGTTGGATTGAAGCCGATGGCTGACGTCGAGTTCACGATCCAGCAGATCAACGTCGACCTCAAGACCAACGCGGGCTGGACAGCCGCAGCAGACCTGACGGTTGAGACCGCAGCAGCACAGACGAAGGGCGCGCCAATCGTCGGCGCAACCGACGCCAACGGCGAGTACACCTTCGCTGAGCTGCCGCTGGGCCTCTACCTTGTGACCGAGACGAAGTACCCGGCTGGCGCAACCCCGGCTGCTCCGTTCCTCGTTACGGTCCCGCTCACGGACCCCGACAACCGCAACGCGTGGCTCTACGACGTTCACGTGTACCCGAAGAACTCGGTGACCACCGCCGAGAAGACCGTCGAGGATGCGGCGTCGAAGAAGCTCGGCGACGAGGTCAAGTTCCAGATCACGGGCACGATCCCGAACGAGAAGATCATCGACGGCTACCGGATGACGGATGCGCTCGACCCCAAGCTCGACTACGTGAGCACGACGGTTTCGCTGGCAAACGGCGCAACTCTCACCGAGGGCACCGACTACACGATTGCCCACGATCCCGCAACGAACACCGTAACCGTTGACTTCACGGAGCCTGGCCGCGCGATCCTCGTCGCGAACAAGACGAGCAAGGTCGTCTTCGATATCGTCACGACGGTCAACGCGATTGGCGACGTCAAGAACGAGGCAGTCATCTACCCGAACGCTCCGTCGTTCGACAAGAAGCCGGGCGAGCCCGGCGGCCCGATCGTGACGCCCGAGGTTATCTCCAAGTGGGGCAAGCTCACCATCGAGAAGGTCGATTCCAAGGACAAGGCCAAGAAGCTCGAGGGCGCAGAGTTCGCCGTCTTCCTCACGGAGAAGGACGCCAAGGCTGGCACGAACGCAATCGACTTCGGCAAGCAGTGGGTCACTGACAAGAACGGCATCGTCACGATCGAGGGCCTCCGCTACAGCGAGTGGGCGAACGGCATCGAGGTCAAGGAAGGCCACGCGGACTACCGCGAATACTGGCTCGCCGAGATCAAGGCTCCGGCCGAGTACGAGCTGCTCGCGCAGCCGATCATGTTCAAGGTCGACAACGCCGACCAGAAGATCGACCTCACCGTGAAGAACGTCAAGGACAACGGCGGCTTCGAGCTGCCGCTGACCGGTGGCGCTGGTACCGCACTCTTCACCATCGTCGGTGGCTTGCTTGTCGCAGGCGCAGTGGTGCTGACGATCCGCAGCCGCCGCAAGGCTGACGCGTAAGCACAACCGCAGTGTGCGCAGCTGGCCGGCCCGGCCGCAGGACGCGCATGATGCAACGGGCAAGCCCCCGAGGTTCATACCTCGGGGGCTTGCCCCAGTGAACGAGTGAACGGTGTGACAAAATGCTGGGTGTGCGAAGCAAGGGGAAGCGCAGAGGCGCCGTGAGCGCGGGGAACGAAAAAGTGACCGACGTCTCCGCCAAGCGCCGCAAGCTCAAGAAAGCCGACGTCGGGATCATCGTGATCGCGGTGGTCGGCCTGCTCGTGCTGCTCTACCCCATGACAGCGAACTGGTTCTCGACCCGCGCCCACGAGGCCGAGGTCACCGGCTATATCGAGTCCGTCGCTTCGCTTCCGATGGAAGACAAAGCGCGGCAGCTCACTGAAGCTCGCGAGTACAGTCAGGCGCTTCCGCGCGGACCGCTGCGCGATCCCTACGCGAACAGTACGGCTGGCGAAGAGACCGCGATCGGTGAGGGAGCAGAAGAGTACTTCGACCGCCTTCGCACTCCCGGGAGTCAAACGATGGGCCGCGTGCGTATCGCATCGATCGGCGTCGACCTACCGCTCTACCACGGCACCGACGAGACGACGCTCTCCAAGGGCGTCGGCCACCTCTACGGCACCGCCCTGCCTGTCGGTGGGGTAGGCACCCACAGCGTGCTCACTGCGCACTCCGGCCTCGCGAGCGCGGAGCTCTTCACCGACCTCGAGCGGGTGCCGATCGACGACGTGTTCACGGTCACCGTGCTCGGCGAGACGCTCTACTACCGTGTCGATCAGATCGAAACTGTGTTGCCGCACGAGACTGACGCCGTGCAGACGGTCGACGGCAAGGACTACCTCACGCTCATTACCTGCACGCCGGTCGCCGTGAACTCGCACCGGCTGCTGGTCCGCGGCGAGCGGGTGGACCCACCGTTTGCGAACCAGGAAAAGTACGAGGTGCCCGGCACCGGCAAGAAGGCTGGCTTCCCGCTCTGGGGGCTGCTGCTTGTCGGTGCAACCGGCGCGTTCGTGCTCGCGCTCGTGATACCGGCCAAGAAGCGAAAGACGCGCAAGCAGGAGAAGCGCGACCGCCGCGACTCTGTGGTCGCGGAGACTGGTGGCGAGTCCCTGAGCGATCACCCTGCCCGAGACATCTCAGAGGAGTCCTGACGCTGTGTGCGCCCTGCGTTGCAGCGAGAATCCTATACTTCTGCGAGCCCGATACGTACGCACTCGGCTCTGAGCCGAGACAGTTCGGGAGAGCCGGCCGGGTTACCGGCGAGGTTGAGAATGGGTCGTAACTCACGAATCAACCCCGCTTCGATAGCTGACTGATCTTCGGCGGCGAGCTCGACCCAATTGATGCTGAGGTGCTCGTTAATCCATGCGATGAGCGTGGCTTCGTCAGCGGGGCTGAAACGGTAGTTGCGCTGATTGCCTTTACCGATGAGACTGCCCGGAATGGGGCGATAGCCGAGCACCGCGCCGATGCTCCGGAAGAATGTGCCGTGGCCTTTAGCTCGTAGCTCCTGCTCGAGCAGCCGTCGACGCAAGCTTCGGCTTGCCTTCCCGACGTAGACGAAATCGTGCCCGCGCTCTGCGCTCAGTGCGGCGAAATGCCGAGGCAGAGCGGTTCGTTCGTTGATCCGTATTGCGTACAAGCCAGGGACCGCAGGGATACGCGCGTCGACCTCGCCTGCTGGCACGAACGCCGCTCGGTCTATGAGTCGTCGCGTCACTGCAGCGCTGGAGCCGGATGCCTCGGCACGGATCGTGTTACAAAGAGTCAATGGGGTTCTTCAGGTCATTGCGGGGAGGATCTGTCGTTTCAGACGTATTCGATGACGGCGAGAATCCGGTAGTGCAAGGGGAACTCGCCGTAGGCGGCCATCGTGAGAGAGACGATTCTATGAGCGGGTCTTTCGGCGAGCGCTGCGGTGAGGCTCGATTTGAGCTCGGGCTGCCCATGTGGGGGAACGTCTACCTCTATGATCTCCTGACGGGCAATCAGCCCCCGTGGTTCCCCGACTCAACCGCCCGTGCTGGCCGCGGCGTAGCGGCGGATGACGGAACTGGGGGCTCCTGCGGGGAAGGCAGCCGTCGTTTCATTGTTCTCCGCCCGCATGTAGCTTTGTGAGAATGAGTGTAGCCGTATCCCTCAGCGATCGTCCCAATGCTGCAGCTCCGCGGTGAAGCTACGGCGGACCGTTCCTCCTGTCGGGCGGCCAGCGCAGCGCAGCGCGAGCATCGCAGCACCCACGAGCCCGTTGGCGCTGAGCCGAAGGTCTGCGTCAGCGAGCTCCCGAGTGAGCTCGTTTGCCGGGATCGCGGGCGCAAGATAGCCCTTCAGAAGAACCGATCCGGTGCCCGCGATGGGAGCGTCTGCGTAGCCCAGGCGAGCGGTGCGCAGCGTCGCGGCGACCGCGCTCGCCCCGGTACGCACGATCTCGGCTGCCACCGCGTCGCCGGGAGATTCGACGAAGGCAAGGTCGGCAAACCTTGACAGTTCAACGGCGGGGCGCTCGTACACCGCCGCGAGGAGGCGGCTCACGGCGTTCGTGCGGCCCTGACCCCAAGCGAGCGAGGCAGCAGCGTTGCTGTCGGCGTTGCCTGATCCAGTGCTGCCAGATCCAGATCCAGATCCAGATCCAGAACTGACTGGCGCTGAGCTGTCCACTCCCTCCGCCGCGATCCGCTCCATCAGCCGTGCGGTGAGGCCGGTCGACGGCCCGCGCCCGTCGAGGTCCGCGAGCACAGCGCGAGCGATCTGGTGACCGATCCAGAACCCACTCCCAGTGTCGCCAAGCAACCAGCCCGCGCCATCGCTCACTGAAACAGCGGCGGTGCCCTCAACTCGCGCGGCGATGCTGCCCGTTCCGACGACGAGGGCGAATCCAGTGTGCTCGTCGGCAACCGAGAGATACGCGGCGACCGCGTCACCCACAAGTACGAAGGGTGCTTTGGGAGGAAGGCCGGCCGCCGTTGCCACCGCACGCAGCCGGCCGGGTGTTTGCGCTCCCGCCGCGCAAACGGCCCCGCCGCGCACCGCGCTCGCGGGCAGACCGGCCGCGGCAAGTGCCCCGCGGATCGCCGCAGCGACTGCGTTGTCTGCAGCCTCGATGCCCACAGCCGTGGGGTTTCCTGAAGCGCTGGTGCCGACCCCGAGCAGCCGTCCGCTCAAGCTTACGCAGGCAACCCGGGTGTGCGTACCGCCCGCATCGACGGCGAGCAGCGTCACTTGAGCGCCCCCTGCGACACCGACGTGAGCAGTCGTTTCTGGAAGATCACGTAGACGACGAGTACCGGCACAATCGTCATCACAGCGGCGGCGAACAGCGCGCCGAAGTCGACGTTGAAGCCAGCCTGCACGGCGAACACCTGCATGCCCTGGGTGAGCACCGACTTTGATGGGTCGGTGATGAGGATGACCGGCAGCAGATACTGGTTCCACAGCCCCACGAAGTTCAGGAGGGCGATCGCCGACATGCCTGGCCCTGCCATCGGTAGCATGACCGAGAAGAACGTGCGCCACTGCGAGGCTCCATCGATTGAGGCGGCCTCGGCGATCTCGTTGGGCAGCCGCTCGAAAAATGCGGTAAGAAACAACACAGTGAAGGGCAGCGCGTAGGCGGTGTATGTGATGATGAGGCCGGCGAGCGAATTCATGAGTCCGAACTGCTGTACGACAAAGAACAGCGGCACGACGGCGAGGAACACGGGGAAGGTGAGGCCGGCGAGCACGAGGTTCCGGATCGCGGTGCGGCCGGGAAACTCGAAGCGAGCGAGCGCGTAGGCGCACATTGCCCCGAGCAGCATGGTGCACACGAGCGCCCCGGCGACGACGATGAGCGTGTTCGCGAAGAACTCTCCGATTCTCGCATCTGTCCACGCGTTCACGTAGTTCGTGAACGACCACTCGCTCGGCAGTGAGAACGGAGAAGCCAGGATTTCGCGGCTCGTCTTGAACGAACTCATGAGTGTCCAGAGCAGCGGAACTGCGATCACCGCGGTCCAAGCGATGAGGATCGCCTGCGAGCTCACCCCGACGAGTTTCTCAGAGGAGCGTACGCCCTGACGGCGTCTGCTTGCGGGACGCAAAGCCGCGGCGTCTCGCCGGAACGTTGCGGTGAGGGTCATTGCTTGTCTCTCTTTCCGGTACGGGTGACGAGCCCGACGAAGGCAAAGGTGATCAGGGTGAGGACGATCCCCATCGCGCAGGCGAGACCGAACTGGCCGTCTTGGAACGCGGTCGAATAGATCTCCTGGGTGATGCCGAGGGTGGATCGCTGCGGCCCGCCGCTCGGGTTAAAGGCCTGCAAGAACACGAACGAGTCGAGTGCAGCGATGCCAGCGTAAACGTAGGAGGTTTTCACGTTGCCTGCGATTCCGGGCAGCACAATCGACCAGGTGATGCGTGCGCGGCCCGCGCCGTCGAGCCGCGCTGCCTCGAACAGCTCGGTGTCGATGCCGCGGATCGCGGCGATGAACAGCACCATGTAGAAGCCCGACGTCGCCCACACCATCGCGGCGATCGTGGCAGCCATCGCGGTCGACGCCTCGCCGAGCCAAGCGAACGAGTGGAATTGCTCGAGCCCGATCCGTGTAAGTGCGCCGTTCAGGATGCCGTTGTTCGGGTCGTACACCTGGGCAAAGATGATGCCGATGATGATTGACGGGATCACCGCTGGGAAGAACGCGACGACGCGATAGAACCCCGAACCGCGAACCCCGCGCACTCCGCCGCGAGACGATCCGGCGACCGACACCATTACCGCGAGGGCGAGCCCGATTGTGAGCGAGAGCACGGGGAGCGCGAGCAGGATGATGAGGTTGTTGCGGATCGCGATGAGGAACGACTCATCGGCGAACAGCTTGACGTAGTTCTCGATGCCGAGGAAAGAAAACGTGCTACTGAAGCCGCTCCAGTCGGTGAACGAGTACACGGTCGCCTGGAGCATGGGCCAGATGACGAACGCGAGGTAGAGCGCGAGGGGAGCTCCGACGAACACGACGAGCATCGAGGTGCGGTCGAAGCCCCCGCGGGGCCCCCGGGCGCGAGTGCGTCCGGGGGCCCCGTGTGGTGCGGTGACGGATGGGGTCACTTGCTCACCTTGATCTTCACGATCGAGTCGTCCTCGCGGATCTTGTCCGAGAGCTTCTGCATTTCGCTCGTGAGCTCGGGTACGTCCATGTTGCCCGAGAGGAAATCGTTCCAGATGCGGGTCTTGTCGTCACCGAAGGGGTAAGCGTCGGTGAAGTCCCAGGCGAACGCGTCTTCGCCTGAGGCGTCGAGCAGGTCGCGCGCGGAGACGAGCGCGGTGGATCCGAAGCCGTCCTCGGGGATCGTGTCCTTCACAACCGAGAGCGACTTGTTGATCCGCGAGAACTCGGTCGCGGCATCCTTGGAGAGCATGACGCGCAGGGTCTCCTTGGCGCCTGCGACGTTCGCCGCGTCAGAGGGCACCACGAAGCGGTTGCCGCCGGCGAAGCGCATTGCCGAATAGGGGAGCGCCGAATCATCGGTGATGGTCGGGGCCGGGGCGCCCACCATCTCGAAGCCGTCGGCGATTTCCTCGCCCATCTCGCCCTCGATCCATGAACCCGTCGGGTACATGAGGGCCTCCTGCTTCAGGCTCCACTGCGCCTGGGCGGCCTTGAACTGGGTGCCCGCGCCGCCTGGCATCATGTAGCCCGCGTCGACGATCTCCTTGAGCGCCGCAAACGACTCCTGCACTTCGGGCTGGCTCCACGAGTCCGCCTCCAGATTCGCGAGCTCGGCGAGCACATCCTTGCCGCCCTCCTTGACCGCGGTGTCGATCGCGAGCGAGAGGTAGTAGGCCGACGCCTCCTTGCCCCAGGTGAAGAGGTATTTGCCCTCTTGCTTCGCAGCCGCGCCAAGCGCCATCGCTTCGTCCCACGTCTTCGGTGCTTCCCAGCCGTACTTGTCGAACATGGACTGCGAGTACCAGAGGGCGTGCACGTTGAGTGAGTAGTTCACTGCGGCGAGCTTGTCGTCGTACTTCGCCAGGTCGAGAACACCAGGGTAGAGTGTGTCGGCTATGGGGTCGCCTTCGAGATTTGCTGCCTCGGTGACCGCCGAGAGATCTTCAATGTCGTTGAGCATCGAGGCGACGGGGATCGATCCCGAGCCCGCTGAGTGGAGCAGGTCTGGCGGGTTGCCCGCGACAAAGCGCGGCTGCACCTGCTGGGCGATCTGGGTCGATGGAGTGACCTTCAGGTCGACGCCGTGCAGCGCCTGCAACTCGGGTGCGACGTGATCGAAGAACGCGACGTTATTCGCGTTATCGAAGATCACGGAGTCGACCGTGGAGCCCTCGACCACGCCGAAGGGGTTCTTTGGGTCGCCAGTCGCTGTGCTTTCGCCCGCGGGGCGGTCGGTTGGGCCACCGGGGGTGGCCGCGCAGGCACCGAGCGAGAGCGCAAGAATCGTAGCGCCGGCGGCGGCGCCGAGTGCGCGCCGGGACAGGGTGAAACGTGATGATTTCATGACAGTCCTTCGTGGTGGGGTCAGGCGATGCGACGGATGCGCTCGCCGTAGTGAGCTTCGAAGCGACGGTTGTGCTCGTCGCCTCCGGGGATATTGGCGGACAGGAAGACTGGGGTGTCGTGGCCCGCTTCCGCGAGGCGATCGACGACGCCGATGGTGAGGAGCTGCGCGATGTACGCCGACGTGACGGAGGAGACGGCGCCGACGGGCACGGCACCCGTGAGCACCGCGTCGCCGAACGGGGCGAGGTTGTCGATGACGACGTCGGCGATCTCGCTCAGGCGCTTGCCGCTCGGATGGCTCGGCTCGACCCGTGCGGTGTGCTCGAAGCTGGTGACGGCGATGACGGGGTGGCCTGCTGCTTTCGCAAGCAGTGCGAGGCCGACGATCGAGCCGTTGACGCCCGAGTTCGAGGCGATGATGAAGACGTCGTTCGGCTGGCGGTGAATCGTTGCGAAGAGCTCCTCTGCTACCGCCGGGTCGCGCTCGAGCGGCGGGAACCCGAAGAGCGCATCGATGCTGCGGTTTCCGCGGATCACGACGTCGCGCAGGGCGACCTTGTTCGTGGGGATCAGGCCACCCGCGCGGCCCGCGATCTCCATTGCGAACGCCTCGGAGTGGCCGGTACCGAAGGCGTGGATCACTCCGTCTGCGGCGACCGCATCGGTCATGAGCGCGATCGCGGCGTCGTAGCCCCCGTCTTGCTCAGTGTGGGTGAGCTGCTCGAGTCGCCGCCCCACCTCATCGTGAAATTCCACGACGCGTTCTGCCATCAGACTTCTCCCTTGCATGTTGCGATCCACGATTGGTGAATCTCTAATACACTTAACTCAGTGAGTGTGAATGATTATTACACGCAGAATGAACTCTGGGTGAAATGGTTTGCTGAGGCGCCGCAGCGGGCGGGCGCAAACGCCAATTCACGTCTACGATCGGAGCCAAGATGAAGACACAGGATTTCCCCGCGAACGGCGCTGAGCCGGGCCGCGGCGCGCTCATCACCGACCGGATCAGGCTCGCGCTGCCCAACCTCTCCCACGCCCACGAACAGATCGCCCGCTACGTGCTGCGCAACGCCGAACAGGTGACGCAGCTCTCGGCCGCCCAGCTGGCCGCGAAGGTTGGCGTCTCGCAGCCCTCCGTCACCCGCTTCTGTCAGGCGCTCGGGCTCGGCAGCTACCAGGCGCTACTGCTCGCCCTTGCTGGAGAAGCGGGGCAGAGCCACGGGGCTTCGCCCATGAAGCCCCTCGCTGATGGCTTGAGCCCTGACGACTCGCTCGAGCAGGTCGCGCACATGCTCACGCGGCTCGACATCGATGCCATGGAACTCGTGGCGCGGCAACTCGACTTCGAGGCAATCGAGGCGGCAGCGCAGATGGTTGCGGCGGCACGTCACACCGACGTCTACGGTGTCGGCGCGAGTGGGCTCATCGCGCAGGAGCTCGAACTCAGACTGTTCCGGCTGGGGGTGCCGATCCGCGCCTGGGTTGAAACGCACGCGGCAGCGACCTCTGCCGCGCTGCGCAGCCCCGAGGACGTTATTGTCGCAATCTCCGCCTCCGGGCGTACCCGCGAGACCTACGAAGCGCTCGTGAGTGGCAGGGAGCGCGGGGCGAAAACGATCGCGCTCACGAGCGACCCGGCGTCACCCGTCGCCCTCGCCGCTGACGTCCACCTCACGACGATCGGCACGGGAACGACCTACCGGACCGCGTCGTTTGCGGCACGGCACGGCCAGCTCCTGCTCATCGACATCCTGTACACGCGCATCGCACAGCTCGACCACGACCGTGCGCTCGACGCGGTCGCCGCCACCGCGCACATCGTCCCAAACCACAGGGTCCGCGAGCCCCGCTCCACGCAGAGAGACGCAGAATGACCGAGATCTGGGCGCACGCCCGCTCCGAACACCAGCCCGTCGCGAACCTCCTACCGTCGTTCGCGGGAGCCGTCGCCGAGGGGGCCGACGGCCTCGAGCTCGACGTGCACCGCACCCGTGACGGCAAGCTCGTGTGCGCGCACGACCCGGTGATCTTCGATGATTCGGGGAGGGGCTGGGATATCGGCTCGCTGGACTACGCCGCGCTCGCCGACTATCAGGATCCGCGAATGCCCGGGCCTGAGGGGCGTGTGCCGCTGCTCGATGAGGTCTATGAGTTGCTGCGGCCCACGCCGCTGCGGCTCAATGTCGAGGCAAAGAACCTCGAGCGCCGCTACCCGCAGATGGCGGAGACCATCGCGGCGTCCGTAGCGGGCTCGGGCATGGCAGACCGGGTGGTAGTGAGCGCGTTCCACCACCGGCTACTGCTCGACCTTCGCGAACTGTCGCCCGGGCTCGCACTCGCCGCGCTCTACGCGGATGGGCTCATCCGGCCGTGGCAGTACCTCGCGGAGCTCGACATTCAGGAGGTGCACCCGCACTTCACGGCGCTCGGTGACCCCGAGACGGTTGCAGGCTTTCGTGCGGCTGGCCTCACGGTGCGGGCATGGACGGTGAACGACCCGGCACTGTGGGCACAGTTCGCGCGCGACGGCATCGACGCGATCATCACGGACCTGCCGCTGTCGGCGCGGGCGGCGCTTGCGGCCCGGGCTGCCTGACCTGCGGAACGCTTCGGGGCTGCCTTGCGCTGCGCATGGCCCACACGGCCTCTCCGCATCCCCACCTCCCCGTTCTTTCTCACCTGAGCCTTTTTCAGGCGCTGCATGGCTCGGAATAGAAAAAACGGGGTGCGGAGGGTTCGCGGAGGGTCGGCGGGCACGCGTAGCATTACGGGTAATGACTTCACACGTACCCCCGCTGCACACCGGACTTCCGCTGCACACCGAGCGGCTCTCGCTCCGGCCACACCGCTCAACCGACGCCGAGGCGCTGCACCGCATCTACGCGATTCCTGAGGTCGCGCGCTTCCTGCTCGACGAGCCCTGGACGAGCGACACCGCGCGCGAGAAGGTCGCCGAGCGCTTGCCGAAGACAAGCCTCTCGGGCGATACCGGCGCGCTCATGCTCGTGATCGAGCGCGAGGGTGTGGCTATCGGCGACGTGCAGCTCTGGCTCACCGACGTCGAGCGTCGCGTCGCCGAGATCGGCTGGGTGCTCGACCCGGCGCACGGCGGGCAGGGGTTCGCCGGCGAAGCCGTGCGCGCGGTGCTGGATCACGGCTTCGCGCAGCACGGACTCCACCGCGTTGCTGCGCAGATGGATGCTCGGAACGCTGCCTCGGCGAAGCTTGCCGGCAGCGTCGGCATGCGCCGCGAGGCGCACCTGCGGGAGGACTGGTGGAGCAAGGGGGAGTGGACCGACACGCTCGTGTTCGGAATGCTCGCCAGTGACCGCCCCAGTGACCGCCCCAGCGACCGCGACTGAGTTTGGCCCTGGGCTGCGAGCCAGCCGGGGCTATCCGGCTCGCAGCAACGCGAAGCCGGCAAGGTCACGTCGACTCACTGCGCCCAGCTTCGCCCGTGCTTGGGCGATGTGCGATTCGACGGTGCGCACGCTGCAGTGCAGGCGTAGTGCGATTTGCTGGTTACTGAGTCCGGTTGCGGCGAGCGCCGCGGTTTCCCGTTCCCTGGGAGTCAGTGGCGTGTAGCCGCCCGTCGGCAGCGTGCCTTGTCGATACCACGGCATAAGTTGGGATACCCGGGCCTCAACCCACTGAAGGTGTTCGTCGCAGAGCTGTGCCCCGCCCACTGAACGCCTCCGCAGATAGATATCGCGCGCCTGACCGAATGCGGCGGCGGCCGGGGCCCACTTTTCGAGTGCCCGGAGTTGCTCGGCGATGCGAACGAGCTCGAGCGGATTCTCCGCCGCGGCGGCCCTCAGGTGCGCGGCGCGCAAACGGAGCAGCGGAAGCGTTGGCTCACGCTGCTCGGCAGACGGAGGTGGTTGCTGCTCTGGCCGCAGCCGGTCAGCACACGCCAGGTAGTGCACGATGTCGGACAGCGGCCCCGCGCGCGAGGGGATCACATGTTCGCGTGTGACGACAGAGAGGAGCGTCGCGTGCGTCTCGTCGAGTCTGTGCTGGAGGCGCAGTGGAATGATGCGGGGCGCACACGCGAGGAAGCGTTCCCACTCGGTCACCGCCCTGGGGCCGTCACCGCAGGCGAGCGCGGTGGCAGCAGCCGAGAAGTGCCGCATCCACCTGACGTGGTACTCGCGCAGGGGGCCACGCGCAGCAAGTTCTTGGAACTCGTCGATGCGCGCATGAAACTGACCGGCGAGTAACGCGGCGAGGCACTGTGCGAGCAGCATCGCGGAGGCGACATGCTGTAACTGCTCGACTGAGTAGGCCGAGGATGTGGGAAGCGGGCGGTCGCCTGAGAGCCACGACGCCGCGGGGACGTGCCCGGCCCACACGTCCTCGAGGTCGGCGAGGGTCGTCGCCAACAGCCCGACATGGGAGTCCGGGGTGGTACTTGCCAGGTGTCGGAGATGTCCGCTGTCGAGGCTATCCGGCGTGCGAGTGTTCCATAGGCTCAGCACGATTCGCACGTCGTCCGATGCGGGCGATGGCTCGGTACTGGCTGCGAACGGATCCGCTCCCGACGGAGCGAGCTCGTTGAGCCTCGACCGGAGATATGCACGTGCCAGGAGGGCCGGGGGATCCTGGGTAGCTGGCAGTCGTTCGAGCGCCGAGAGCCCCGCGCCAGCTCCAACGAGCGTGCTCAAGACAGCTGCGTGCGCGAGGCCGTCGCCAGCTACATGCCCTCCGCCGGCCCGCAGCAGGAGCGATCGAGCGAGCCCTTCCTCACCAAAGACCGCCAGCTTCGCGATGCTGTGCTGCACGAGCGCGGCCCGCTGTTCGTGTGGCAGGGGGCCAGCCTCCGAGCTGCCTTCGGGGAAAGCTCGCGAGCAGAACAACGCCTCGCTCTCGGTGAGCGGAAAACCCAGGGCGGCCTTCGTCAACAGCCGTCGTTGCAGGGCGAGTTCAAAGCGGTCGACATGCGAAGGTGAGGCGTCCCCGGCAAGCGCGGCCGCCATGACGCGCGGCACGTACAGCAGTGCGCGATTCTGGTCTTGCAACAGCACACCTCTGCGAATGAGCACTGCTGCAGTAGCGGTTCCCACCAGGTCTTCGATTCCCGCGAGGTCCATCGGCTCAACTGCCGCCAGCGTAACAGCGGCCGATGCCACCTCTGGCGGGACAGCTCCCACGACTCTCGCGACGCTACTGAGCGCGGTTGAGGAGCGCTCGAGGAACTGATCTCGGGCAACGTTCGGCCGGGGAAAGGTCACGAGTCCCCCCTCGCGTGCGAGTTTGAGGAGGTCGAGCGCCCAACCGGGGCGGCCCTTGGCGAGCTCAACAATTGCCGCTGCGACCGTCGCATCAATGGTGAAGTCGCTGCGGGCGTGAATGAGACGCTCGATCTCCCCAGGGGCCAGTGGTCGCAAGTCGATGCTGTGGAACGCGTCGAGCAGTGTGCGGCCACTGTCCGACTCGAGGTCCAACTCGCTGAGCGCAGCAGCGAGCGGGCTGTCTTGGTTGCTTGGGTCAACCACGACTACGCAAGGGCTGGAGGCTGCGATACGTCCCCTCACCCCAGCAAGCAGGTGCGGTCCTGCCTGCTCAAAGGCGTCGATGAGTGCCACCGTGCCTATGGGGGCGTCAGCCACCTGCTCCGGCGTGTGAATATCAGCGGCCCGAAATGTGAGTGACGGGATGGCCGCGTCGCTCAGGAGTTCAGCGAGTGCTCCCAGGAAGCTCGTTCGGCCACTCCCAGCCGGGGCGGTGATGATGAGACTGGCACCCAGCCGCAGCGCAGCGATGGCTTGGGTGAGGGTCTCCTCACGAAAAACGTACGTCACTCTGCACCTTCTTAAAAACTCGTCGGTGAGTCCAAATCAAGTCCATCCGGGGCGCACAGGCCTTGCTCTGAGAATACCGAGCTTGCCCGCGGGGTCAAGAGGCAATATCGCGCACCCTCGCGCCGCCATTCTCAGTAGTGAGCCCGATGGCTCTCAGTAATACCGAGTTCCGTAGGCGAGTGTGCCCCCACCTGCCTAAGCTCGCGACACCTGGGGTTATTGCGTCGCCTGACACGGTGAAGTGTTTTGGCGTCATCAATCACCCGTCACGCCGCTGTGAAATGAAGGGGACCGTGTAATGAAAGATCCAGACCTGTTCGTGAGAGGTAGATGGTTCTCACGACCGTTAGCTGTTGCGACCGCAGCAGCGATGGTTGTCGCTCCCGTGGTGCTCTCGAGCACAGCCGCGGTTGCAGACAGCAGCCCCACTTCAGCGGATTCAGCTGCCCATGGCCACTGGCTGTGGGCAGAGGGCCTCGGCCTCGACGTCGTGGGTGCGGCCTACACTCAGAGTGAGTTCGGGGTCACGCCAGGCCCGGTGACTGATCCGCTCAACTTGAGCGTGCTCGGCGGCCTTGCGAGTCTCAATGTCGGAACTATCTCGCTTCCTCTGATCAAGCCCTCTGACACTGATCCAGGTCTGCTTCGCTTGGGCAATCTGGGGGCAATCTCGAGCTACGCAGCCTCTCCGAGTGCGACAGAATCGACCGCCTCGAGCGGGCTCATCAATTCAGACGGTTCTCTCAACCTCGATGCGGCATCGAACGGCGGATACGGGCTCGCGACGCTCGACGTGAGTGACCTACTCGCTCAGCTGATCGGGCCGGACGTCGCCGGGCAGCTCCTCGACGAGGCCTCGGTCGGGATCGGCGTGCTCGGCTCACGAACGAGCATGAAAGCGGGGGCTGAGAACTCTGAGTACATGCTGACCGAACTCGATCTCAACGTTCACAGCCCTGTTGTCGGCGGGCTCGCTGGCACGGTCGACGCATCTCTGCAGACGCTTTTGAAGCCGCTGCAGGATCTCCTCGGTCCGGGTGGAGACATCGAGAAGACGCTCACCGCCCTCGTGAGCACCATCGGTGGCTTGCCACTCGTCAACGCAACATTGAATGAAGCGTCGATCGACACGACAAGCCTATTTAACGAGGTGCGGACGGTGTTGTTTCACGCTCCACTCTCGGACCAAGACGGGAGCGTGTTCATTGATCTCGAGACCGGAACAATCTCGGTCGACCTTGGCTCGCTCGTCATGGACCGCACGGGGGCGGAGGATCTCAACTCCCTGCCCGCGAACACGGAAGTCTTGCACGGCGACACGGTAAACGCCATTCTCGACGGTGTGACCGATGCCCTCACAGGAGCAGGTCCAAACTCACTCCTCTCGAAGGTTGTGGCTACTGTCCAGAATGGGCTCTATAACGCCAGCGTGAACGTGAGTGTCCAAGCGGATATTAGCGTTCCCGCTCTGCTCCCCGGCCTTCCTCCACTCCCGCTTGTGAACGCTCCCGTCACCATCGAGGGGACCCTTGGCGGGTTCGTTGGTGCGCCAGGACACACCGCCCCGGTTACTGACGTCAGCGAGATCGACGTCGTCGGTATTCCCCTAGGGCTCGTTCTGCAACCGATCACGAGAGCGCTCACTGGGACAGTGGCATCCATCGGGAGCGCGCTGGTTCCGGTTGTCACAAACATTCTCGCCACGCTGCAGCCGACGCTCATGAATGTTGTGTCGCCCATCGTCTCGAACCTGCTCACCGATGGCCTCGGGCCCGTGCTCCGAGGCGTCGCGAACATCACGATCAACCACCAGCCCACTGAGGCACCGTTCAATGCCAGCGGCGGTGATCTCGGGCCAGGGTCAGTCACTACACGAGCGTTGAACGTGAGTCTGCTGCCGGCCCTCGGCGAGAACGGCGCGGTTGCGCTGCAGTTTGGCTCGTCGACCGTCAGGGCACTCGCGGAGGATCCTGCCACTGATCCGGGGGCGGATCCGGGCGCTGATCCAGCTACCGATCCAGGTGCTGATCCGGGTACCGATCCGGGCGCAGACCCGGGTACCGACCCAGGTGCTGACCCGGGTGCTGACCCGGGCGCCGATCCGGGTGCTGACCCGGGCGCTGATCCAGCTACCGATCCAGGTGCTGATCCAGCTACCGATCCAGGTGCTGATCCGGGTACCGATCCGGGCGCAGACCCGGGTACCGATCCGGGTGCTGACCCGGGTGCTGACCCGGGCGCCGATCCGGGTGCTGACCCGGGCGCTGATCCAGCTGCCGATCCAGGTGCTGATCCGGGCGCTGACCCAGGTGCTGACCCGGGTACCGATCCGGGCGCTGACCCAGGTGCTGACCCGGGTGCCGATCCGGGTGCTGACCCGGGTGCCGATCCAGGCGCTGATCCCGGTGCGGATCCGGGGACTGACCCAGGTACTGATCCTGGTGCGGATCCGGGTGCCGATCCAGGAGCTGATCCGGGGAGTGACCCGAGTACGGACACTGGCGTAGAGCCGGGGACTGACCCAGGGGCTGATCCTGGTACGGACCCAGGTACTGATCCTGGTGCGGATCCGGGTACCGATCCAGGAGCTGATCCGGGTGCTGACCCAGGCACTGACCCAGGCACTGACCCAGGCACTGACCCGGGTACTGATCCAGGTACTGATCCTGGTGCTGATCCGGGTAATGATCCAGGCACTGACCCAGGTACCGATCCAGGGGCTGATCCGGGGAGTGACCCGAGTACGGACACTGGCGTAGATCCGGGGACTGACCCAGGGACTGATCCTGGTACCGATCCAGGTGCTGATCCGGGTACTGACCCAGGCACAGATCCCGGCACTGACCCGGGTACCGATCCGGGTGCTGACCCCGGTTCAGAGCCCAAGGTAGATCCGGGCACTGATCCCGGTGCTGACCCAGGAGCTGATCCTGGTACAGATCCTGGGACAGACCCAGGAGCTGATCCCGGTACTGACCCCGGAGCAGACCCGGGCGCTGATCCCGGTACTGACCCCGGAACAGACCCGGGCGCTGATCCCGGCACTGATCCAGCAACCGAACCGGGCGCTGATCCGGGCGCTGACCCCGGAACAGACCCAGGAGCTGACCCCGGTACTGATCCGGGCGCTGACCCAGCGACCGAACCAGGTGCAGATCCCGGTGCTGACCCAGGGGCCGACCCCGGTTCAGAGCCCGGCTCAGAGCCCAAGGCGGACCCGGGTACTGATCCCGGTGCTGACCCCGGCACGGACCCAGCAACCGAACCAGGTGCTGATCCGGGTACTGATCCCGGTGCTGACCCCGGCACGGACCCAGCAACCGAACCAGGTGCTGATCCCGGTGCTGACCCGGCAACTGACCCGGGCGCTGATCCCGGTGCTGACCCGGCAACTGACCCGGGTGCTGACCCCGGTGCTGACCCGGCAACTGACCCGGGTGCTGACCCCGGTGCTGACCCGGCAACCGACCCGGGTGCAGACCCAGGCGCAGACCCAGGCTCGGACCCAGGGAATAACCCAGGGAGCGATCCGAAGGCCGATCCAGGCAGCGATCCAGGCAGCAAGCCCGGTGACAAGCCCGGTGACAAGCCCGGCGGGAACTACGGAGGAGCCGGCGGCAACAAGGGCGGCGGGGGCAACAAGCTCTCGGTGACCGGTGCAGACTCCTTCCTTGGGCTCTCGGTCTTCACCGTCGTGCTGCTCGCGGCAGGTGCCGCACTGCTCGCAGCATCGCGCACCCGCGCGACCTCGGTGGCGAAGCGGAACGGAGGGTAGGAACGCCTGAACTGCAGCGCGGCGATCACGTGAAAAACTCGTGGTCGCCGCGCTGCAGTATTTCCACTACGGTGAAGCAACGGTCCTTTCAATGGGGAGAGCGGGCAACGTGGCGACTTCAACAGAACCAAGAACAGCGAACGCAGTGCGACCGAGGGCTGCGGCCCCCGCCGGGAGACTGCCCCGCGGGGCGAAAGCGACGGCGGGGGTCGCGGTGGCGCTGCTCGCCGTGCATATGTTTTTCACCGGCGTGTACAACACGCCCTCGACCGAGCTCAAGTATCAGGTGCTTCCCGGGGCGGTCGCCGACCGCTACGTGCGCCCCTACCTCGT
>NZ_JBLUNZ020000003.1:0-15044 GCF_048061935.2 Leucobacter sp. BZR 635
GCGCGCTGCGCGCTAGACCTCGGGTGCATGCTTCGAAAGGAACTCGTACATCGACGTGTCGTCCACGCCGGGGAAGGTGCCCGTCGGCAGCGGCGACAGTACGTGTTGGTGCATGCGCGCGCTCGGCCAGGCCTTGCCCTCCCACCGTTCCCTAAGTGTCGGGGCTGCAGCGCGGCAGCAGGACTCGTCCGGGCAGGTCGAGCGCTTCCTCACCTGCGTGTCGCGCCCGCGGAACCAGCGCGCGTCATCAAATTGCACGCCACACGCGATTGCGAACGGTCCGAGCTCGGCGTCGCCGGTCTGCACGCTCGTCCAATACGTTCCGTTCGGGGTGTCCGTGAACTGGTAGAACTCGCTCGTGCGGTTCTGTCGGTTGAAAGCCGTGCGGCCGCCCCACTTCGCGCAAAGCAGCTCGCCCTCGATCGCCCCGCCCTCATCCTCTGGAAACGGGAGGCCGTCGTTCGCATAGCCGCGCACGAGTGTCCCGGCGCCATCGGTGCGGTAGTGGTGCACGCGCAGGTCGAGGTGCCTGGTCGCGAGATTCGTGAAGCGGTGCGCTGCAGCCTCGTGCGTGACGCCGAACGCATCACGGAGATCCTCAATCGCGAGATTTCGTTCTCGTTTTGCCTGCTGCAGGTATTCGACCGCACGCTCTTCGGGGAGGAGGCATGCTGCGGCGAAATAGTTGATCTGGAGACGCTGTTCGAGAAATTGCGCATAACTTCGCGGCTCAGAATGCCCCAAAACGCGGTGGCCCATCGCCTGGAGTGCTAGGGAGCGCAGCCCATGGCCGCCGGGGATCGACGTCGGCGGCAGATAGATGCGCCCATTTTCGAGGTCGGTGATGCTTCGTGTGTTCGGCGGCAGGTCGTCCACGAAGATGAGTGTGAAGCCGAGGATCTCGGCGAGAATCGCAACGTCGCGGTGAGTGACTGCGCCGACGGTGTGGCCGATTCGCTCCATGAGTTCGGAGGCGATCTGCTCGATGTCGGGGAGGTAGTTGTCGAGCTCCTGCATCTTGATGCGAATCGAAGTGTTGGCTCGACGGGCCTCCTCAGAAGTCGTCGCGGCAGCGCGGGTCCGCCGTGCCAGCTCGCGGTGCAGGCCAATGACCGCCTCAAGAGTGTCGTCATTCAGCGCGCGTGGAGAACGGATGCGGGGGAGGCCCAACTGCTCGTAGCCCGGAGTCGATTGTGAGCGCTCCAACTCGATCTCAAGCTCGCTGCGCCGGTCTGGTGCCTCGGTGTTGAGAAGCTCACCGGGGTCGATATCGAGGGCGCGGGCGACGGCCTGAATGAGGGTGAGCTTCGGCTCCCGCTTTCCGTTCTCGATGAGCGAGAGTTGGCTCGCGACGACACCCACCCGGGTCCCGAGTTGCTCGAGTGTGAGCCCTGCCTCGCTGCGGAAGTGTCGCAGGCGCTTGCCGAGCACAAGTCGGTCGATTGTTGCGGCGCTGAGCGAAGGTACAGAAACCTGGTCCATAATTTGACTATATGGCAATAAGTCGAAAAATTGTCACGCTGTTTGGTAAATGTTCACCGAAAGCGGCATCCAGAATAGGAATACACGCCAAGTTCGACGGCACCACTTAGGGAGAAACCGAAGGCATGAGCATTACCACCCTCGCTTCGATCGCAGATCTGGTTCGCGAAAACGCAACCACCACCAACCCCGAGATCCTCACCTGGGTCACGGAGGTTGCTGAGCTTACTCAGCCAGACTCGATCTATTGGTGCGACGGTTCGCAGGACGAGTGGAACCGCATCACCAGCGAGATGGTCGAAGCTGGTTCACTGATTCCCCTGAACAAGAACCTTCGCCCCGGCAGCTTCCTCGCTCGCTCAAACCCGAGCGACGTCGCACGCGTCGAAGATCGCACCTTCATCTGCTCGGAGAACGAAGCAGACGCAGGCCCCACAAACAACTGGGTAGCTCCCGACGCGATGCGTGCAGAGCTCATGCCCAAGTTCGAGGGATCGATGCGCGGCCGCACCATGTACGTCGTGCCCTTCTCGATGGGTCCTGTCGGCGGTGCAATCACGCAGCTCGGTGTCGAAATCACCGACTCCCCGTACGCAGTGCTGAACATGCGCATCATGACTCGCATGGGTCAGGCGGCGCTCGACGGGATTCTCCCTGGAGGCGAATGGGTGCGCACCGTGCACTCGGTCGGTGCTCCGCTCGCTGAGGGCGAGGCCGATGTTCCGTGGCCGTGCAACGACCTGAAGTACATCACGCACTTCCCCGAGACCCTCGAGGTCTGGTCGTACGGTTCGGGCTACGGCGGTAACGCGCTGCTCTCGAAGAAGTGCTTCGCGCTGCGCATCGCATCGGTGATGGGCAAGAACGAGGGCTGGCTCGCGGAGCACATGCTGCTCCTCAAGCTCACGAACACTGAGACAGGCAAGGACTACCACCTCTCGGCGGCGTTCCCGTCTGCCTGCGGCAAGACGAACCTCGCAATGCTGCAGCCGACCATCCCTGGCTGGAAGGTCGAGACCATTGGCGACGACATCGCCTGGCTCCGCCCGGGCACCGATGGTCGCCTCTACGCGATTAACCCCGAGGCGGGCTTCTTCGGCGTCGCACCGGGCACTGGCGAGAGCACGAACCCGGTCGCCATGGACACCCTGTGGGGTAACACCGTCTTCACGAACGTTGCACTCACCGATGACGGCGACGTCTGGTGGGAGGGCATGACCGACAAGGTTCCCGCGCACCTCACTGACTGGCAGGGTAACGACTGGACCCCAGAGTCTGGCCGTCCGGCAGCGCACCCGAACTCGCGCTTCACCGTGCCGATCCAGCAGACTCCGACGCTTGCCGATGACTGGTTCGAGCACGACGGTGTTCCGCTCGACGCGATCCTCTTCGGCGGACGCCGCGCGACCAACGTGCCGCTCGTCGCGCAGTCGCGCTCGTGGAACCATGGCGTCTTCATCGGCGCGACGATCTCCTCAGAGAAGACTGCTGCCCAGGAGGGCACCGTCGGCGAGCTGCGCCGCGACCCGTTCGCGATGCTTCCGTTCTGTGGCTACAACATGGCCGACTACTGGGGCCACTGGCTCGAGATGGGCGAGAAGCTCGGCGACAAGGCTCCGAAGATCTTCCAGGTGAACTGGTTCCGCAAGGGCGACGACGGCCGCTTCCTCTGGCCTGGCTTCGGCGATAACTCGCGCGTGATCGACTGGGTGATCCGCTCGGTCGAGGGCGAGCACACTGGCCGCGAGACCCCGATCGGAATCGTCCCTGCAGACGGCGAGCTGAACCTTGACGGCATCGAAGAGGTTGCAAATGACCTCGACGAGATCTTCGAGATCGATCCCACCTCATGGCTTGCTGAAGCAGACCTCACCGAAGAGTTCTTTGCACAGTTCGGCGACCGCCTTCCCGAGGCGCTGAACGCTGAACTTGCGGGGCTGCGCGAGCGCCTCGGCAAGTAGCACGCAGCTACCCCGACACAGAGACACCCGGCCTCAACCAGGCCGGGTGTCTCTCTGCGTATAGCGGAGTGAGCGGCAGTGGTGCCCCGTCATTCGCGAAACTCTAGTCTTGTATCCAGTGCATCTCCCAGGTAGCGTAAATGACATTTGTCTGAGTTTTAGAAGGAGACGGTATGCAGGGAAGCACGCGCGCTCTTATTGCTAGCGGAATGGGGCTCGCGCTGGTGCTTGCCGGGACCGCTCCGCTGCAGCCACCAACGCCAGCGAGCGAAGTCGCGGGCGATGCGGCTTCGTTCGAGCGGTCGCCGCTGCCTAGTGGCTCAACGATCAAGGTGACTGCCACGGGGGATTCCGGCGCAGGCACTTTCGGCGCAGCCATCGACCTCGCAAACGCGACTCCTGGGCCCGACACGATCGAGTTCGAGGCGGGTCTCGAAACTACTCTCACCGGCGCTTGGACGGTTGACGAGGGTATTACGATCAAGGGCACCGGAGCCACCGTGCGCTGGCAGCCCGCAAATCCCGACACTGAATCCTGGCTCACCGCCGAGGGTGCCCCTGTGCAAATATCAGACCTCACGCTCGCTCTCGAGACTGAATCGTGGGAACCTCTGATCCAGGTGAACGACGCACCAAGCGAATTCACGACGGTCCTCGAGAACGTGACCTTCCGAGACCCCTTTTCTGGCGGACTCCGGGTTGAGGGCTCGGAGAGCGCCGTCGAAGTTGTGGGGATCACCGCCTCAGGAATTGTCGACGATGATGACGACGCAGACGAAATTGCGGTCATCGAGCTGTGGGAGGCGAACGGCGGTTTCTCGCTCACTGACAGCAGGTTCGTTGACCTCTCAACCGTGGCAGTCGCACTCTCAGGCGCGCAGATCTCTGCGCCGGGGCAGGTACTTGTGCGCGGAAACACGTTCTCGAACATCGACGTGGCTGAGGCAGAGTTCACCGGCATGGCGCTGCATCTCGATGACATATCACCGTTGGACGAGACCACGCGCGCCGAACCCATGGTGCTGGTGACCGAGAACACCTTTGAGAATGTTCGCGGCTGGGGAGAAGCTGTCGTGTCCGTCTCTGACGTAGAGGGCGGCGTCGGATTCCACGACAACACTCTCACTGGAAACAACTCCCTCAGTTCTACCGCGTCTTTCGAGAGCCTCGAGGGTGCGTTCGGCGCTGAGAGCCCGGCGTTGGTCATCACCGATGTGGCACTCGCTGGGAACACTGCTGAATACTCAGTGCTCCGTGTCGAAGGCATCACCGCGGGGGTGGCGATCGAAGAGGTCACCGTGACAGATTCCAAGGTCGGAGACGCGGGCCTCACTGCGTACGGGATCTCAAATGATGGGGAGGCGGCGAACGCTGCAGTGACGTTGCGCGACGTGACGATCGATGGTGTGCGCGGACTCACCGAAGACGAACCCCCCTCCGCTGGCCTGGAATTTGTGGAGATATTTATCGATATCGACATGGAGCGCGTCGCCGTTTCAGATGTCGTCGCCAACGAGGGCGCTGCGATGATCTCTGAGACCGCGGGTGGCGTGCGGGTGAGCGCTTCTCGGTTTGTCGACAGCACGGGACACGGGCTCACCATGGAATATGTCGAGCTCCCGAACAACGGCCAGGTGCACGTCAACGACTCTGAGTTCTCACGGAACTCGCTGATGTCCGGCGGGAGCGGTGCAGGCCTCATGATCGAGGCAGAGTCTGAGGAGGGGCGCGATAGCCCGCTCGTCGAGATCCACACCTCGTCCTTCGCCGATAACCTCGGCGGGGACTCCGCGGGGCTCGGGATCCTCACTACCGGAAGCGGTGCCAATGCCGCAGGCCCCAACATCCTCGTAGACAGCAGCACGTTCTCGAACCCGATGGCCGTTCCCGTGAAGCGATCGGTCGGCGCGAGCGACGTGTATCTCGAGGACGCGACAGGGGTGAACGGATCCGAACCAGCGATCACCGTACGGAACTCGACTGTCGAGCGGCGTGACGCCTTCGCCCCCGAAGTTCCGGGCATTATCGCGGTCGCATCCGGCAACGGCGCACTCATCGAACACGTTTCGATGCCCGGTGCCGGTACCGCGCTGACGTGCGGCGACGGGAGAGCAGCAACCGTTCGGAACTCCGCACTGGGCGCTGACGGGCTGCCAGCGGTTCAGCTCACCGATGACTGCGAGTTTTCCGGCGAAGCCAACACCCTCACGATGCTCGGCGACGCTCCGGCCGGGGCAGGGGAAGAGCTGCCGGTCGCAGACTGGCAGCTCGGCGAGCTCGCCGACAACGGGGGAGCAACCCAGACGCTGCTGCCTGAATCGACGTCGCCGCTGCTCGACTCCGGCGTCACGAGCACGGTGGTTGTGGATCAGCGGGGGATCGCCCGACCCCAAGCCGGCGGGCCCGATCGGGGCGCTGTGGAGGTCGAAGAACTCGTTCCAGCGCTCAGCACGCTCGAGATCGGCCCCGATGTGACTGTGGAGGCAGGATCGCCTGCGACCCTCACCGTGACCCGTTCCGGGCCGGCCGAGGAAGCAGCAACCGTCGCGGTGGAGCTGCGCGATGGCACTGCCGTTGCCGGGGTCGACTACGCCGCGAAACGCTACGAGCTCTCGTGGGCAGCGGGCGACACCGCAGCGCAGAAGATCGCCGTGACGACGCTGGAGCACAAGCCGGGATCGCGTGCGCTGACCGCTCAGCTCGCCTCGCCGACCGGCGCGGAACTTGGCGCTCGCCAGGCCGCGACGGTGACGATCACCCAGGAGGATCCGGCGATTACCCCGCCGAAGCCGCCTGGGCCGCCGACGGTCATCGATCCGCCCACCGCTGTGAAGCCCCCGCTGTCTGAGACCGGATCGGGCGGATGGCTGCCACTCGCAGGCCTCGCTGCGGCGCTGCTCGCAGCTGGAGCGTTCGCGCTTGTCGCTCGCGCTCGCAGCCGGAGGGCCCGGGAGATCTAGCGGGACCGAAGGCCTTACGGCTCGGTGAGCTGTGTCGGTGCGAAGAGCATAGACACAGCTCACCGCGCCGAGAGGGGTCGAGCTAGCCCCGCCGCTGTGGGAAGATTGCTACACCCCCTATAGCCCAACTGGCAGAGGCAGGAGACTTAAAATCTCTTCAGTCAGGGTTCGAATCCCTGTGGGGGGACCACGCTCGCCGCATCTCTCCAAGAGCGCACTGGGCTGTGCTGACCAAGCGCACACTGGGCTGTGCTGACCGCTGGATCCGGCTGAACGCCGCTATCGTTCGAAGCTGCACAGCGATTGATCAGTCAAGCTCGATAATTTGGGAAACGGCGAGAAGCATGTGCTTGATTCGCCGTATCACTCACTTCATGGACGTGAAACCTACAAGGACTTCCCATGGACTCACTTGTAGGAGGGCATTTATGTCTGCCATTTTGCGTCGGTTCATCTACGTGGTCACGTACGAGGTGACCGCGATCCTGTTCATCTCTCTGGCCCTCATGGCGCTCGGCTACGGAGGCCAAGGCTCTACCCTTGTGGCGGTTGTTTCGTCGACCGTCGCACTCATCTGGAACTTCGTGTGGACCTCACTGTTCGAGGCATGGGAGAAACGACAGGTCTCGCACACCCGCACCGTGCCACGTAGGATCGCACACGCCATCGGCTTCGAAGGGGGGCTGATCGTTTTCTTGATCCCGCTGCTCGCATGGATTCTGCGCATCAGCCTGCTTGACGCACTCATCCTCGAGGTCGGCATCCTTGTCTTTTTCCTCGTCTACACGTTCGCGTTTGCGTGGCTGTTCGACATCGTTTTACCACAGGCGAAACGTAGCGACGGCGGCAGCGTCATCTGACGGCTCACGGGATGGCGGCCGTTATGCCGGGGAGGGTGCCTCTCGGCTTTCGGCCCCTCCCAGGCGCACGGCACAGGGGGCGGGCCAGGCGCGCAGAGGCCCGCAGAGGCTCTCAGAGGCCCGCAGAGGCCGGCAACTACACGTTGTACGGCGCAGTGTTCTTGTCGTCTTTTTCAGGGTGGCGGATGAGGCCCGGATCAGACTGGCCCTTGCGGGGATCCTCGTTCCCTGCGAACTTTTCTTCAGCACCGTCCATCACCGGCGCATCAACGGTCTCTTCGTCGGGGTTCTTCTTTTCGTTCATGTTGTCCTCCGCTCTCGTCGTTGGCCCACCACCATACGCCTCGAACATGAAGACTGCGGGTCCGTGAGATTGCCGTTAGTTGCGGCCCCCGCACGCGAGTCGCTTCAGCGGCACTGACCGGCCGAACTCGCCCAGTGAGGGGGAACGTTCAGGGAGGGGGAACGTCGATGGGTTCCTTACGGCTGGAACACCCGGCGCGTGAGCAGAGCGGTGCCGGCGAGGAATGCGAGGAGGGCGAGGCCGGCGAGTGGCCCGGCGAATCCGGGGGCGGCTGAGCCTGAGTCCGCGAGTTGTAGGGTGGGGCCCTGTGGCGGAGGCGGTGTGGCAGCGGGCGGAGCCGGCGTCTCCGTGTCGATTACCGGCGGCGTCGGAACGACGGGTGTAGTGGTCTCGTTCCACCCCGCCGTGAGCGTGAACGCGCCGGTGACCGGCGTGGCAAAGTCATATTTCTCGGACAGCGTCGCGTCGGTGAACCAGCCCGTGAAAGCGTGTCCGTCTCGCGTGGGTTCTGTGGGCACCGTGAGGGTGCCACCGTGCTGAACGCGCTCGGGGGAGACCGCAGTGCCGCCTGCGCTGTCGAACGTGACGGGGTAGGTCTTCGCGACCCAGCCGGCGTAGAGCGTCATCGACGTTGGGACAGTCGTGGCGAAATCGAACGGTGACGTTGTAGCGGCGTCGACGAACCAGCCGCTGAAGGTGAAGCCCTCGCGGCTGGGGGCGGCGGGCTCTGCGACGGTCTCTCCGACTGTGGTGGTCGCGGGCGGTACAGGGGATCCTCCCGCACTGTCGAACGACACGGTGCAGACCGCAGAGGTGTCGTATTTCTGCCAAGCCGGGTAGCTGAAGCCGGTCGCGTCGCAGTGGTATTTCAGCGTGAGCCCATAGCCCTCACCGAAAGGACCGAACTGCCCAGCGTTTTGCATTTCGGGCGCGGTCATGCCGGCAAACCAGACCTCGGTCAGAGGTGAGAAGCCAAACGCGGCGAACCCGATAGCCGGCAGGTGAGCCGGAATGGTCACCGTCTCCAACTGGTTGATGAAAAAGGCGAAGTCGTCGAGCGTTGTGAGGTTTGGGGGCAGCGCGATGCTCGTGATCGCGTTGTCTCGAAAGGCCGAGTCTCCGATGGTGGTGACGCTGTCCGGGAGCGTGACTGTTTCGAGTCCCTTCTGCTCGAACGCGGATGGCCCAACTGACGTGACGGCGTACTCAGTACCGTTGATGCTCACCGCCCCAGGGATATCGACGCTGCTCCCGAACGACTGGTCGTATCCGGTGACCGCGGCACCCTTGCTGGGGTCTGCATCGTCGGCCGAAAATGTCATGCCGTTGTGGAGTGCCGAGACGGGCGCGGCCTGTGCAGCGTGGCTCGGAAGCAGGAGCATTCCGGCCGTAAGCGCAAGCGCGAATGTGGCTGCTGTGGTGGCGGCCAGTGCTCCTCGAGGTCGTGAACGTTTTGCCATGGGAGCACTCCTCTGTGCATGCGGAATATCCTTCTGTTTTCCATTGCGTTAGCAATGTGAATTCAGTAGGGACAGCGTAGATGCCCGCGGTGCCGCTGCGCAAGCGTTTGGCGAGGGGCCATCAAGCTGGGGGAGCCAGAGCGACCGCGCCGGAGCGCCCCGCGGCTACCGCAGCGCGAGCTGCTCGGTGAGTCGGTGCGCATGCTCGAGGAGCAGTCTGCCGAGTTCGGGGATCCGCTCCGGTGAGAACCTGGATTCGACGCCCGTGAGCGTGAGTGCCCAGGCGGGCTGCCCGGTGCGCGAGAAGACCGCGGCACCGAGTCCCCAGCTGCCCGGCACGATGAGGCCCGGGTTGACCGCGTAGCCCGCACGGCGGGTCTCTGCAATGCGCTCCCGGATCTCGGTCTCCGAGTGTTCTTGCCCGTACTCCGAAGCGAGGCGCGCTTCGGCGAGGTAGCTATCGACCGCGGCCGGGGGCAGGTATGAGAGGATCGCGAGCCCGGCCGAGGCGACGCCGAGCGGGAAGCGCTTGCCCTCGTGGAGCACGAACGAGCGAATTGGGAAGCTCCCGTCTTGCCGCTCGAGGCACACTGTCTCGTGGCCCCGTCGCACCGAGAAGAAGGCGCTCTCGCCGGTCGCTGAAGCGAGCGCAGCGACATGCGTGCGCGCGATCTCGGTGACGTCGTAGCGATCTGCGGCGACCACGCCCATGAGGTACAGTTCCGGCCCGAGCAGCCATGCGCCGGTGTGGGGTTCCCGGTCGACGAAGCCCTCGTCTGCGAGTGCGGAGAGGAGCCGGTGCGCGGTTGGCCTGGTGAGTCCTGCGGCGCGAGCGAGCTCAGTGGTGCTCGCCCCGGCGGGCATTGCGGCGCTCAGCGCTCGGAGCACCTGGGCGATTCGGCCGACAACCTGAGCTCCCGGCGTGCGCGTGCGTGTGTCCATATTGTGAACGATAGCACGCGTCGCAATCACGAGGTGAGCGATTCGACACCGACGCGCCAGCAAGGGTTGCGCGCGATTCCTGCGAGGTCCTACGCTCGCAGCAACGCGGAGAATTGCCCGCATGGTGAACGGAGGGTGGCGAAGGTGGCATCAAAAACGTGGAACAGTGCGGCTGCAGCGATTGCCGAGGTCGCGCGAGACGGCATGACTGTGGCGGTCGGCGGATTCGGTCTGTGCGGGATCCCTCACAACCTCATTGTCGCGCTGCGCGACACCGGGGTGAAGGATCTCACGGTGGTCTCAAACAACATGGGCGTTGACGGCGAGGGGCTTGGCCTGCTGCTTGAAAACAATCAGGTGCGCCGAGTGCTCGGCTCGTACGTCGGCGAGAACAAGCTGTTCGCCGAGCAGTACCTCAGCGGCAGCCTCGAGGTCGAGTTCGTGCCGCAGGGCACGCTCGCCGAGCGACTTCGCGCCGGCGGCTCGGGAATTCCAGCGTTCTACACGCCCACGGGAGTCGGCACCCCGATCGCCGAGGGAAAGCCCGAGGCGGAGTTCGACGGTAAACGCGTGATCCTCGAGCGCGGTATCGTTGCCGACCTCGCGCTCGTCCGCGCCCACACAGCCGACCCCGAGGGCAACCTGCGCTACCGACTCACTGCGCAGAACTTCAACCCGCTCGTCGCGATGTCGGGCAGGGTCACCATTGCCGAGGTTGAGCACCTCGAGAGCGAGTACCTCGACCCCGAGCGCATCAACACCCCAGGAGTGTTCGTGCAGCGCCTCGTCGCGGTCGAGGACACGCACAAGGTCATTGAGCAGCGCACTGTTCGTACGCGAGAGGCGGTCTAACCATGTGGACACGAGATGAAATGGCCGCGATTGCTGCGGAGGAGCTCGAGGACGGACAGTACGTGAACCTCGGCATCGGCATTCCGACGCTCGTCGCGAATCACCTGCCGAAAGGCGTGAGCGTGATGCTGCAGAGCGAGAATGGGATCCTCGGCATGGGCCAGTTCCCTTACGAGGGCGAGGAAGACGCCGACCTCATCAACGCTGGCAAGCAGACCGTCACTCTGGTTCCCGGCGCCTCGATCTTCGACTCCGCACAGTCATTCGGCATGATCCGCGGCGGGCACGTGCAGACCGCGATTCTCGGAGCGCTGCAGGTCGCAGGCAATGGCGATCTCGCGAACTGGACGATCCCGGGCAAGCTCGTGAAGGGCATGGGCGGCGCGATGGATCTTGTCTCTGGCACACCTCGCGTGATCGTGATTACCGACCACGTCGCGAAGGACGGATCGCCAAAGATCGTCGCCGAGTGCGACCTGCCGCTCACTGGCGCGGGAGTGGTGGATCGGATCATCTCCGACCGTGCTGTGTTCGACATCGAGGCGGGGGCGCTCGTGCTCCGCCGCATCGCTCCGGGACACACCGAGGACGAGCTACGCGAGACCACGGGTGCCGCGTTCACGGTGGATCTCGAAGCTTAGCGGCGCGAGTCCAGCGGAGGGCTGGCTCGGGGCGGTGCGCGGTAGCTTCGCGCACCGCCCCGAGTGCTTTCGAGCTAAGCTCCGGCGCGGCGTCCGGCGAGGCGTCGGGCAACGATCAGTACGGCTCCGAGGAGCGCTAGCGCTGCCGCGGCCACACCGAGCATTGTGAACTGCTCACCGCCTGTCGCTGACAGCTGAGCGGCGGGACCCTCCGCCGAGGGCTGCGTGGGAGGGGTGGTCACAGTGGGCGGGGTAGTCACTGTCGGAGGCACGATCGTGGGAGAGATTTCCGACCACGTCGCCGTGAGTGCGGTGTCAGCGGTGATCGGCGTCGCAAAATCGAACGCGGCTCCTGCAGCGTCGATCCACCCGTCGAAGCGGTGACCCGCCCGTGTTGGATCGGTGCCCGGCTCCGCGGCGGTGTCGCCTGCCGTGACGGACTGCGCTGGGAAGTCGCCGGCGCCCCCCGCGAGATCGAAGGTGACCAGGTACTGGGCCGCGGGCGCCACCGTCCACGACGCGTACAGCGTGGTGTTTTCGATGATGGGAGTGTCGAAACTGAACGCTGTGCCCGATGCGTCTACCCAACCGCCGAAGTCGTAGCCGTCACGGGTGGGCTCGGTTGCGGGAAGCGTGGCGAGACTACCACCGATAACGAGCTGCTCGGGGACGTTTCCGCTGCCCTCGGCGAGGTCGAACGTCACGACGAACTCTCGTTCGATTGCGAGGGTCATGAGTCCCTCCATGTATTTGGTGCTGCCGTCGAACAGCCAGTGGTGGTACTGGAGCTCTTGGGCGTCAGCAAGCTGCGCAACATCCCATGTGATGGTGAGGAGGCGGGCGGCTTCATCCCACGCGGTGGAACCGTTGGACGGGAGGTACTCGAGGGGGACAGGCTGCTTCAACGGGGCGGACGTGTTCTGCATGTCCCGTGCCGGGTGGGTGTAGGTCACCGAGGTAGCGCCGGCCGGGATTCGAAGCGTGTCGCGAGTCTGCATGTGTCCCGCGAGCAGCGACTGCGTCTTGCGGTCCAGCTCGCTCAGATCGAAGACGCCCGTGGTATCAATGTTGAGCGCTCGAAGGTTCGTGAGCTGACCGATGCCCGCGATGCTGCGGATCTCAGTGTTGCCGCTCACGTTCAGTGAAACGAGTGTCTCGCGCTGCAACAGCGGCTCGATCGACGTGATCGTGTTTGCCATCGGCGACGACGAGGAACTATTGCTCGCGCTGAGATCCTCCAAAACTGGGGCTTGTGCCAGCTTCGCGAGTTTGGCGTCGTCGATCTGCGCGGTGCGCACCTCTACGAGTTCCAGCCGCTGCAGCCCGGCGAATACGTCGAACCCGCTGCTCAGCGGGTTCGAGCCGATCCAGAGTTCCTGCAGCCCGCTTCCGGCGAGACCCGAGACATCGGTAATGCTGTTGCCCATGACGGTGAGCGACTTGAGCGCGGGGAAGGTTGCCGCGCCGTCGAGCGAAGCGAGCTGGTTCGAGCGGACATCAATTTCCTCGAGCCCACTGAGTGGTGCCAACTCTTCGAGCGAAGCTAGGTCTGCGCTCCGCATCGTGAATGAGGTGATGCCCGCGAGTTGCTCATCCGTGGGCACGTCGTTGACGCCCATGGCGAGCGTCCCCGCGATGGTTTCAGCCACGGAGGCTCGCGGAAAGAGCTCTGTGATTGTCTCGCCCGCTGCGTGCGCCGCTGTCGGCGCGAGCAGGCCAGCGAGCAGCGCGAAGGCTCCCGTGGTCGCCACAAGTCGATAACGTCTACGCTCGTTCATGATCCCCCTAGCAGATGCGGATGTGCCGCTGGGGCATTCTGCCCCTTTAGACACGGTAATCCCAAATAAAGTGATCAGACAAGACTGTGGATGAGCTGAGTAATACCTGGCATTGAAACTGAGCACACCCTTGCGGTTTTCTTGGCAAAAACGATGCGTCTGAGTAGTCCACTCAGGCCCCGGGGGGAAACTCCCCGCACGCCGGTGCGGGCGCACTACGCTGGGGGTATGGCATTCGCGAAGACCCTCCTCGTTGCGCTGATTCTCTGCGCCGTGCTCGCAGGGCTTTACACTCGGCTGCGGCTTTGGCGCAGGCGGAGGCGCGACGACTCGAGCTAATCAGTTGCTGTGGGAAGCCAAAGCTATTCCGGTGATAAAGCTAGGGTTTCTTGCTGCTTAAGCACTGCTGACTCTAAGCTGCAAGAAACGCGTGGTTCGGCTGCGAAGCAACCGCTTCTCGACGGGGTCGAGGAACGGCACCCGAGTGCTGCGCTCAAACTCCGGGGGAAAGCCATGGAACACCGCACGCGACGAACACATCGATTCCACGTAGGAACAGCCCTCGCTGCTGTACTCACCGCCGGCATGCTCGCTGCCCCAACCGCAGCACAGGCCGCGGCACCGGAGTACAACCTGACCAGCGGCGGAATTGGCGTCGCCGTGCAGGGCGACGTCGCGCGCGTGACCCAGAGCGGGAACACCACGGAGGTTCCCCTCACGGAAGCCGTGGTCATTACCTCCGGCGGCAGCACGACTACCAACCGTATCCGAGTGAATACCTCCGGGCTCGCGGCCGAGGACGTCCTCACCGTCCGGCTGAGCAACGCGCGAATCAGTAGCGGTAGCAGCCCCGTCACGCTCTCCGGCTCCGGAGCCGGCCAGCTCCGGCTTGAGTTACTGGGCGAGAATTCCGCTGACAGCACGGGCGATGCCGGCGTCGCCGTGCTCACCCCGACCGACACCGTGATCGATGTGCCCGCGGGCTTTGCTGACTCTGCCGGATCCCTCACCGCCTCCGCGATCAGCTCCGCGGGCATCGGCGCATACACTGTGCTCGGCCGCGCAGATGATCCCGACGAGGACCCCGCGACCCGACTCCCCGGGGTGAACGTTTTCCCCGACTGGCATCTCCTCGGCGCTGATGCTCCTACCGACAGCTACGCCGGGGAGACCGAGACCTACGCGGGCGAGGGACACGGCGTCACGATCCGCGGCGGCACGATCAGCGCGACGTCCGTCTACGGTGCCGGCATTGGGGGTGCTGAGGGCGTGAACGGAACCAACTCCGATCCCGTGGTCATTCTCGGCGGGCACGTCACAGCGCGCAGCGATCACGGCGCCGCGATCGGCGGCGGCAACGGCGGCAGCTGGTCGATGGTGTCCATCGGCGGCGGCTTCGTCGACGCGTTCTCCGACTTCGGCGAGGCCATCGGCGGCGGCTGGACCGGTGGTACCCGCTCGGGAGCTCCGGTGTGGATCGACGGGGGCACCGTGCTCGCGCACACCAACAGCAAAGCACCGTTCAGCAACCGCTCGCGCTACCCCGTGACCATCGCTGGCGGCTCCGTTCAGGCTTACGGCGGTAAGACCGCCACCGCGTTCGGCGCGCTGTCTTCCCCGGTCTTCCCGGCTGTGGCCCGCGTGCTGCCCGATACCGACGGAGCACCGATTACGCTCAGTGTCCCGGCGATCCCCGGCTATGGCACGGACGATGTTGTTACGACGACGATGCTCGCGGGTACACCGGGAACGAACAACACGCCAGGCTGGGTCTCCCCGTGGCTCCCCGCCGATCCCGTGGCTG
>NZ_JBLUNZ020000030.1:0-47791 GCF_048061935.2 Leucobacter sp. BZR 635
CAGGATTACAAGATCTTCGCCCCAGACCCCATCGACACTGATCGGCAGCTGTGGGTGCGCGGATGGATCGAGCTGCCGGGCGGCGAACGCGTGAAGAGTGAGTGGGTGAACGCCTCGGGCGTTGAGCTCTCGGCGACGTATCGGCGCACGCTCCGCAAGCAGCTCTCGGTGGTGGGCGCAGAACGCCTGATGGGCGCGTACCGTGGTCTCAGCGCAGACCAGCAGCAGGTCGCCGCGAAAAACCACCTCGAGGGCGACGGCCTCTTCGGGCTCCGCGACGCACTGCTCGCGGTCGATGGATCCGACCCGGCTGCCGTGCGCGCGTTCATCAGGGCAGATAACTACGTGAGCTCCTACGCGACGCAGGTTGCGCACGCGATGTGGGGTGAGCGCGGAGAAGTGGTTGGGGTGCAGACGCGCGCCGTCTACGACCCGGTCGTGCGGTGGAAGGATCGCCACGATCCAGACGCGCAACGGCCGCCATCTTCGTACACCGATCTCGGCTGGGTGCCCGCGATGGAGTGGCCGGGGCAGGATCGCGAAGCGTTCGCTCGCAGCTTCCGAGCGTGGGCAGATCGGGCTGGCGTTGAGGCCGGACTCGAGGGAGACGCGGGGGCTTCAGACACTGAAGGCACCCGCCCTGACGGAACCGATGCTGATCAGAAGGCGGTAGAGCAGTGAGCGGCGCAATTTCGCGGGTGTGGGATCGGTTCGCGCACTGGCTCATCGACGCCAGGCACGCGACTTATGGGCTTGCGCTCATGCGAATCGGGATGGGGTCGATGACGTTCGTCATCCTCGCCCTCTACCTTCCTCACTTCTCGTACACGTTCGGAGCCGGATCCCGGTGGGGTGAGGCCCTGTTCCGTGACTCAGCGGTGAACAATTACCTGTGGCCAATTCCGGTGCTCTTCTCCCGCGAGGATCCCGACCCCGTTCAGCTCGCCAAGATACTCGTGCTCATGGCCGTTGCTGTCGTCTATGCCCTGGGGTGGCGAATGCGGATCGTGTCGCCGCTGTTCGTCGTGCTCTGGCTGGGGTTCACCTCACTCGACCCTGTCGTGACGAACACGGGGCACTACCAGACGTTCCGCATCTTCCTCATCTTCCTCCTGCTCGCAGACACCTCCTATCGGTGGTCGCTCGACGCGCGTCGGCGGGCGCGGCAGATAACGGATGGCGGTTCCGTGACCGACGGCCTTCGGCTCGGGCAGTGGAGTGTGCCGACCTGGTTCCCCGTGCTGAGCAACAACATCGCCGTGCTCCTCGTCGGCTACCAGCTCTGCGTTATCTATGTCACGAGTGCTCTGTGGAAGCTCCAAGGGGCGACCTGGATCTCGGGCGTTGCCGCGTACTACCCCCTGCAGATTGAAGAACTCACGCTGCTGCCCTGGCTGAATCACCTCGCCTGGCAGATCACTCCGGCGGTGTTCATCGCCTCGTGGCTGAGCGTCTATGGGCAGCTGTTGTTCCCGCTCATGCTGGTGACGAGGCCGACGCGAATCGTGGGCCTGGTCTTGGTGACTGGAATGCACGCCTCGATCGCGATCCTGCTCGGTCTTCCCTGGTTCTCGCTCATGATGATCCTCGGCGACATGATCTTCATTCGTGATGTGACGTGGGAGCGATGCATTCGGTGGCTGCGGGCCCGAGTGGGGCGGCGAGTGCAGGAGGTTGAGCCCGCGCTCGTCTGAGTGGATCGGTGAAATTGGCGGGCAACGCAGCATTATCCATCTAGGCGAATTTGTAAGTTCGGCATGCCGAACTCTATAGTGGGACTGTCCGAATGTGGGGCGTGGGGCGTGTGCTCTGCGCCCTGCAACGTTCCCGCACCGATGGAGATTCATGCCGAAGCGTCGCCCACCCGTAGTCGCCTTACTCGCCGCCTGCGCTGCCCTCACCCTTGGTCTCGCCGGCTGCGCGAACCCCGCATCAGAAACCGGGCAGACCGACGACCGCCCCGTCGTGCTCACCACGTTCACGGTGCTCTCGGATATCGCTGAGAACGTCGCGGGCGAGCACCTCCGCGTTGAATCGATCACCAAGGTCGGGGCGGAGATCCACGGCTACGAGCCGACCCCGGGCGACATTCGCAAGGCGAGCGAGGCCGATCTCATCCTCGACAACGGGATGGGGCTCGAAGCCTGGTTCGAGCAGTTCGTCACCGACCTCGACGTGCCGCACGCGGTCGTGAGCGAGGGCATCGACGCGATCGATATTCGCGAGGACGCCTACAGCGGCATGCCGAACCCCCACGCCTGGATGAGCCCGCTGAACGTGCAGGTCTACGTCGACAACATGGTCGAGGCGTTCGCACAGATCGACCCGGCGCACGCTGCCGACTACGAGGCGAACGGGGCCGCGTACAAGGCGGAGCTGCAGGGGGTGCAAGACGAACTCGTCTCCGCGCTCGCGGTGCTCCCGTCGAACGAGCGCGCGCTCGTGAGCTGCGAGGGGGCCTTCTCTTACCTTGCGCGCGACGCCGGCCTCACCGAGAAATACATCTGGGCGGTGAACGCCGAGCAGCAGGCGACACCGAAACAGATCGCCTCGGTCATTGAGTTCGTGCGTGAAAACGACGTCCCCGCGGTGTTCTGTGAGTCGACGGTGTCCGCTGCCCCCATGGAGCAGGTGGTCGAGGCGACCGACGCCGAACTCGGTGACGTGCTCTTTGTTGACTCGCTCTCCGAGGCCGACGGGCCGGTGCCGACCTACCTCGATCTCATCCGCCACGATGCCGCCGCGATCGTCGCGGGGCTCTCGGGGGAGCGACTGTGAGCGCCCCTGCGATCCAGGTCGAGAACGTCACCGTCCACTACGGCGAGGTGCTCGCGCTCGACGGGGCCTCGCTCACGCTCGAGCGCGGCCGCGTGTGCGGGCTCGTCGGCATGAACGGCTCGGGCAAGTCGACACTGTTCAAAACGATCATGGGCATGGTGCGGCCCGACACGGGCACCGTGCGCATCGACGGAGTGTCGCCCGCGCGCGTGCGCAAGACCGGGGCCGTCGGTTACGTGCCGCAGAGCGAGGATGTCGACTGGGCGTTCCCGCTGTCGGTCCGCGACGTCGTCATGATGGGCAGATACGGGAAGATGGGGCTCACGCGCCGACCGAAGGCGGAGGATCGTGCCGCGGTGGATCACGCCCTCGAGCGGGTCGAGCTCACCGACTTCGCCGAGCGGCAGATCGGGCAGCTCTCGGGCGGGCAGAAGAAGCGCACCTTCGTCGCGCGAGGTATCGCGCAGGGGGCCACCACGCTGCTGCTCGACGAGCCCTTCGCGGGCGTCGACAAGCGTTCGGAGGCGACGATCACGCGGCTGCTGCGCGAGCTCGCGGCGGAGGGTGCGACGATCCTCGTCTCGACCCACGACCTGCACGCGCTCCCGAGCCTCGCCGACGAGGCGATCCTGCTCATGCGCCGCGTACTCATGCACGGGCCACCCGAAGACGTGCTGCAACCCGAGAACCTTGCGCGAGCGTTCGGACTCGACGTGCTCGAGCGGGGTGAAGCGGCGTGAACCTCATCGACCTCATCCTCGAGCCCCTGAGCTACGACTTCATGGTGCGCGCGCTCGCGACGACGCTCATCGCCTCGATCGTGTGCGCGGTGCTCTCGTGCTGGCTCGTGCTCATCGGCTGGTCGCTCATGGGCGACGCCGTCTCGCACGCGGTCCTCCCCGGCGTCGTGCTCGCCTACGTCGTCGGCGCGCCCTTCGCGCTCGGTGCCGTCATCTTCGGATTCCTCGCGGTCGCGCTCATCGGCGCGGTGCGTGACACGAGCCGAGTGAAGGAGGACGCGGCGATCGGTATCGTGTTCACGACGCTGTTCGCCCTCGGCCTCGTGCTCATCTCGGTGACGCCCTCCCAGACCGACCTCAATCACATCATCTTCGGCAACCTCCTCGGAGTCTCGAAGGGCGATCTGCTGCAGATCGCGATCCTCGGCGCGGTCACCCTCGTCGTGCTCCTCGCCAAGCGGCGCGACTTCACGCTATTCGCCTTCGACCCGACGCACGCACACGCCATCGGCCTGAACCCGCGCATGCTCGGGGCACTCCTGCTCGGACTGCTCGCGCTCACATCGGTCGTCGCGCTGCAGGCGGTCGGCGTGGTGCTCGTCGTCGCGATGCTCATCATCCCGGGGGCAACCGCCTACCTGCTCACCGACCGCTTCTCGCGCATGCTCGTCATCGCGCCCGCGATCTCGGCCGTGTGCGCGGTTGCGGGGCTGTACCTGAGCTACTACCTCGACACTGCCTCCGGTGGCATGGTCGTGCTCGCGCAGGGTGCGGCGTTCGCGCTCACCTACCTGTTCAGCCCGCGCCACGGATTGATCGGCAAGCGGCTCAGCGCGCGACGGCGGAAGCGCGCGCTGGCCCCGGCGGAGGAGCCCGCCCTCGCGCGGTAACCACCCTGCCCGAGGCGTCCCAGCGCCCTGCGCCCGTGCGAAGCACGCGGGCAGGGCGCTGCTGTGGCCGGCAGTCAACGGCCGGTGACCCGCGCACCCAGGCTAAGCTAGCCGGAGTTTGAATTCGACATGGGGGCCGAATGACTGAATACCGAGCGCGTCACACCGCTGCACACATTGTCGTGGGGGCGCTCGTCGCAGTCTCCCTGGTTGCCGGGGGATCTCCCGCGACCGCATTGGACCAACCCGGGCCGAAGGCAGCCGCCGAGACGCCCGGCTCCGCAACGGTCACGACCGCCGCCGAGCTTGAGGCCGCGGTCGCGCAGGCCAACGCGCACACGGACGAGACCACGATCCGCATCGGCGGTGACATCGTCGATGCCGACCTGCTGCTCGCGGTGACCGCGCCCCTCCGGATCGAAGTGAGCGGCCACACGGTGAGCAGCGTGCGGTTCCGCGCGTCCGCAGACCTCGCGCTGACTGGCCCGGGGTCGTGGGTCGCCGGCCGCGCGTCCGCTCCCGATCTCAGCGCAGCCCCGGGGATCGGGATTAGCGCGGGCGCAACCGCCACCATCTCGGGCCTCACCCTCGATGCCCGCGGCACCCGCTGTGACGCGGCCATTGGCGGCTGGAACCTCGCCCCCGCGGAGGGCTGCAACGCGGCGCTGGCGGTCGGCGGCGGAACGGTCGTGATCACCGGCAGCACAGTCACCGCCACCGGGTACCTCGCGACCGCCATCGGCAGCGACCACGGTGAGAAAACAACTATCTCGATCGTGGACAGTGTGGTGAGCGCCAGCACGAATCAGGGCGCGGCCATCGGCTCGGGCGACTTCGGCTTCGCGTCCGAGTTCGTCGGGCACTCCGGCCCGATCACGATCCGCGACAGCGCGGTCACGGCGCGCACGAGCGACACGAAGGCGGCCGCGATCGGCGCCGCGGCCTTCGGCGTCGCAGAAGACATCAGCATCTTGGGCGGCAAGGTCACGGCCGGCGGTAGTGGCGGTTACGCTGCCGGCGGCATCGGGAACGGCGCTGAGGCAGTGGACAACCGAGGCGGCGCGCTGACGCTCGGCACAACGACGCTTGACACCAGTTCCGTGAGGCTTCCCGCGACGCTCGAGGTCGGGGCCACGCTCACGACGGGCGACCGCTCCTGGACGAACTTCCGGGTGGGGCTCACGAATCACGGCACCGTGCAGCTCGGAGCTGACGCCCGGCTCTACGCCGGCACGGCGATCCAGAACAATGGCACGATCCGGCCCGCCGCGAATGTCGGGCACGACGTCGTGATCACGGGCAACGCGTTCGCGGTGCGATTCGACGCGAACGGGGTCAACGCGGGAAGCGACTACCCGCGACAGATCTACGCGCCGACCTTTGCGGCTGCAGGTGAACGGCTCTTCCCGATCTACGGGCCGAGTGACAAAGTCTTTGCCTCGTGGAACACCGCAGCAGATGGCAACGGGCCGGCGATGACCGTCGACACCGAGCTTGCGCCGCTCGCCGGGCCCGCGGGCGAGGCCCGCGTATACGCGCAATGGATCGACAACTACGTCACCCTGAGCCCCGACGACGCCACCGTCGTCGCCGGGGCCGAGCTGCGCTTCACGAGCAGCGCCCCGCTCCCCGGCGGCGGCGAAACAGACGTGAGCTACGCCGTCGAGCTGAGCTCAAGCGAGGCGAGCGATACGTTCACCGACGGAGTGCTCGCAGCGACCCGAGCCGGCCAGCGAACAGTGACCGCGACGTACGAAGGCGCGACCGCAACGGCAGAGGTGACGGTGCTCCCCGATGAGCTCTCGCAGCTCGCAGCACAAGCCTCCGCGCGCACGGTGACGCCCGGGGCGACGGTGCAGCTCACGGCAGTGGGCAGCGATCGCTTCGGCAACGCGGTCGTCCTCGACGATGCCGAGATCGCTGTGACGAGTTCGAACGCGGCCGACAAGGTCGCCGGGCTGCGCGTACAGCTCGTTGGTGAGGGGGAGCGCACGCTCACGCTCAAAGTCGGGGAGCATGTGGCTTCGGTCGAGGTCGCTGCGGTGCCGAAGATGGAGCCTGACGCCGGAGGGCCTGATGGTTCCGGTGACCCGGACGACAGCAGTGACCCGGACGACAGCGGTGACCCGGGCGGCACCGACGGGCCGGGTGCCACCGACGGGCCGGGTGGTGCGGGTGGTTCGGGCGGGCCGGGCGCAGTGAGCGGAGCTGGCGATGCGCGCTCGGCTGCTGACAGGGCGCAGCCGCTTGCGGCAAGTGGCGCGGCGGCTGGTGGCCTGGCGGCCTGCCTGGCGCTGCTCGCTGGAGGGCTGCTCGTTCTCAGTTTCCGCCGGAGGGCGCGCAGCTAGCTGACGGGAGGTGCGGAGCCCCGCGCGGGAAACACCCCGACCATCCCCACTGCCCCGATTCATTGAATCTGAGCCTTGTTCGGCCCGAACAAGGCTCAGATTCAATGAATCGGGTGCGAGGGGAGGGGCCGGCCGCGCGCACACCAAACTCGCAGGCGTTACTATGTTCCATAGTTTACTATCGAGCATAGTAATCAGCCTGAGGAGAAGAATGTCGCAAACAGCCGCCCAACGACTCCGGTCGTGGTTCGTGCCCATCGGAATCATTGTCATCGCGGGGCTGCTCATCACGCTCGTGGTGCTGCAGGTCCGCGGAGACGGAGGCGCGCAGGGCCCCGCTGCCGCTCAACAGCCGCAGCAGGCAGACCTCACCTTCGTTGAGACTCGCGACGACGCAGACGTGCAGACCGCGGGCCCGGTCGACGCCCCAGTCGCGCTCGTCATCTACTCCGACTACCAGTGCCCGTTCTGCGCGAAGTGGTCGAACGACACGCTCCCAACGATGATGGAGTACGCCGACAAGGGCGACCTGCGCATCGAGTGGCGCGACGTCAACCAGTACGGCGCAGACTCTGAACGCGGCGCACTCGCGGCCCACGCCGCCGGCAAGCAGGGCAAGTTCTGGGAGTTCCACAACGCTCTCTTCCCCGACGGCGAGCACCTCACCCCCGAGCAGCTGGCCGAAGGGTCGCTCATCGAGCTGGCAGGCACCCTCGGTCTCGACACCGAGCAGTTCGCCGCCGACCTCACCTCGCCCGAGACGCTCGAACTCGTGCAGCAATACGCGCGAGGCGGCCAGGAACTCGGCGTCTCGGGCACGCCGACCTTCGTGCTCGGCGGCGAGCCGATCGTGGGAGCCCAGCCCGAAAGCGTCTTTGTCGAGACCTTCGAGCGGGCGCTCGCACAGGCAAACTAGCCATGGAGATTGGCTTCGTCACCGCCTTTCTCGGCGGAGTGCTCGCGCTCCTGAGCCCCTGCAGCGCCCTGCTGCTGCCCGCGTTCTTCGCGTCGACAGTCGGCGCGAAGCTCAAGCTGCTCGTGCACGGCGGGGTGTTCTATCTCGGGCTCGTGCTCACGCTCGTGCCGTTCGGGCTCGGGGTCGGCGCGCTCGGCACCCTGTTCATGGAGCAGCGCGGCCTGGTGATCGCGGTCACTTCGCTCGTGCTCGTCGTGCTCGGCGTGCTGCAGGTGCTCGGCTTCGGCTTCGACGTCTCGCGGATGCTCCCCGGCACTGCCTCACTGCAGCGGAAGGCGTCCTCGCGGAAGGGGCTCGTCCGCACGCTGCTGCTCGGCGCGGTGAGCGGGGTCGCGGGGTTCTGCGCGGGCCCGATTCTCGGCGCGGTGCTCACGCTCGCGATGGGCCAAGGCTCGGGCCTCATGGCCGGCGCTCTGCTCGCCGTGTACGGCGCCGGCATGGTGGTGCCGCTCATGATCATCGCGGCGCTGTGGGAAAAGCTTGGCACGCGCGGTCAGCGTCTCCTCCGCGGCCGCGCGATCACGGTGTTTGGCCGGCAGCTGCATACGACCTCGCTCATTACCGGCCTGCTCATCATCGGAGTCGGCCTGCTGTTCTGGTTCACGAACGGCCTCGTCTCGATGCCGTCGCTCGTGCCGACGTCGGTGCAGGCGTGGGTTCAAGAGCAGGGTGCGGTGTTCTCGAGCCCGATCTTCGACGTGCTCGGGATCCTCGTGCTCGCGGGAGTTGCGCTGTGGATCTGGATCGCGAGCCGCCGAAAGTCAGCCAAGCGCCAGGCGGAGCACCCGCTCGTGGGTGTCGGCGGAAAGTAGCCGCGCCGACAAGCACAAAGGGGGATCCGGGCTCAGCCCGGATCCCCCTTTCTGATTGCGATGGTGTCTTAGACCTGCGCTCCGTCGGCCCTGACCGTGCCAGCCTCGTCCGCCTCGCCGGTGTTAGTCTCGCCCGCGCCGTTCTCGCTGGCAGCTGCCTCTTCCTTGGCGAGCTGCGTGCGCACCTCGTCCATGTCGAGGCCACGCACCGCGTCGACGAGCTGCTCGAGCGTCGGAGCGGGCAGCGCGCCGGCCTGCGAGAACACGTTGATGCCGTCGCGGAACGCCATGATTGTCGGGATCGAGGTGATGCCGAACATGCCCGCGAGCTCCTGCTCGGCCTCGGTGTCGATCTTGCCGAACACGATGTCTTCGTGGGTCTCCGACGCCTTCTCGAACACGGGGGCGAACGAGCGGCACGGACCGCACCAGGCGGCCCAGAAGTCGAGCACCACGATGCCGCCCGACGTGATCGTCTCTTCGAGGTTGTCCTTCGTGATCTCAACTGTGCTCATAGTGTGTGCGCGGGCGAACCTCGCTCGCGGCATCCTCTCTTTCGTCCATCGTACGGCGGCACTCCGCCGTGGGTGGTTATTCGGGGGAATCAGTCAGCGTGGGATCGCTCAGCGCTGAATCGCCCGAGGCGAGCGCGGCCAGCGCCGCCTCAATCTGCGCGACGAACGTCTCCGTGGGCTTGAGCCCCGCGACGAACTCGCCGTTGAAGAGGAACGACGGGGCGTTGACCACGCCTGCGCGCTGCGCTTCCGCCTCGGCCTCGGTGACGGCCCGCTCGGCCTCGGGCGAGGTGAAGTCGGCGGTGAAGCGCACCGGGTCCAGCCCGAGCTCCGTTGCGAGGGCGACGAGCGCGCCCTCAGTGAGATCCTCAGCGGCCGCGCCCCGACCATCTTGCGCGAGCGCAGTGTGGAACGGGAGCAGCGAGTCCTGCAGCGCCGCAGCGTAGACGGCGCGGGCTGCAAGCGTCGACCCGGTTCCCGACTGGTTCGCTGGCCGCCACGCGATGCGCAGCTGCCCGGTGTCCACGTAGTCCAGTAGTGCGGGGAGCGTCTCGCGGTCCCAGTGCGCGCAGAACGGGCACTGGTAATCCGTGAAGACGACGAGCTCGACCGGGGCGTCGGCGGTGCCAATGGCCAGCCTGTCGGTGTTCGCCGTGCGCTCGGCCCGCCACGCTTCGGTGGCTGCAGCGGATGGTGCGGCGGTCGGGTCCTGTTCCCAGCCGCGCTGCAACACGAACGAGCCTCCGATGAGCAGGACAATCGCAGCGAAAATCGCGAGCGGCGCGGCCACTCGGAGGCGCGGCGGGTGCTTTCCGGGCTCGGGCAAAACGTGGGCCTTTCGGGGCGGGAGTGTGAGCGGACTCACAGCAACTGATTACTATCGTGAATAGTAGACTATGGGTCATAGTTGAGTCTGAGTGATGAAGGAGTCCGCGATGGTTCGGCCTTGGAGTCTCGCCGCAGCGCGGCAGCGACTGGTGTTTGCGGGCCGCGCGCTGCGCGGCTGGAGCGCACGGCAGTGGCTCATCGCCCTCCTCGTTGCTGCCGGCTTTGCGCTGCTCGTCGGCGTGGTGACCGTGCTCATCCCGAATCCCTGGTTCGCGCGCGACATCGACACGGTCTGGTGGAACTACCCGGTCTGGGTGCTCACCGCGGTCGGCGTCGGGATGCTCACTGCCACCTACGTGCGGCAGCCCAGCGCGGCGGCTGCCGCGGACGCGGCCGGTGCCACCGGCACGGCTGACGCGGCTGGCACAGCCGACACCCCCGACGAGCGGCGCACCACCCGTATGGGGATCGCGGGCGGCATGCTCACCTGGTTCGCGGTCGGTTGCCCGGTCTGCAACAAGATCGCGCTGCTTGCGCTCGGCTATTCTGGGGCGATCACCTGGTTCGCGCCGCTGCAGCCGGTGCTCGCGTTGGCGGCGCTGATCCTCACGGGCCTCGCGCTCGTGTGGCGGCTGAGCGGCCAGGTCGCCTGCCCGGTGCCGGCGAAGCGTTCTGCGGCAAAGGAAGCGAAGGCAGCAAAAGCGGCGAAGTCCGAAGCTGCCGTAGAGATGGAGACCACCCGATGACCCGAGACCCGCAGCACATGCACGGCGCCACGCCCGCGGGGGAGCCCGCCCGGCTCGGCGCGCTCGAGACCCAGGTGATGGATCTGCTCTGGGAGGGCGGCGGGTTCACCGTGCGCGCACTCATCGAGCGGCTCCCGTCCGACCCGGCGTACACGACGATCGCGACCGTCCTCGGAAACCTCCGCAAGAAGTCACTCGTGTGCACCCGAAAAGACGGCCACACCACGCTCTACGGGGCGTGTGTGAGCCGCGAGGAGCACGCCGCGAACATTATGGAGCACGCGCTCGAGGCGTCGGGGGATCGCGAAGCGTCGATCCTGCACTTTGTGAACAGCATGCCCGAGGACGATCTGCGGCTGCTGCGCAAGCACCTGCTGGGCGAGAACGGGGCGCAGTGACCGCGACGCTCAGCACGCTGCTGCTCTCGAGCGTGCTGCTGGCGGCCGCGCTCGGCGGGCCGTGGCTGCTGCGCCGTGCCGCGCCGGCCCTCGCGATGATCCCGCGGGTTGCCGCGATTGTCGTCACGCTCTCAGCGCTGCTCTGGATCGCCGCCCTCGTCGCCCTCGGTCCCCTCGTGGCCTGGATGAGCTCGGGGCCGGCCTGGCTTCCGAAGCAGGCCGCGGAGGTGTGCAGCCGGTGCCTCAGCGCTGCGAGCCCGTTTGGGGAGAGCGCGATGACGCTCGGGATCCCCGCGATCGTGCCGCTCGCGCTTCCCGCGCTCGGCGTGCTCGCGGTGCTCGTAGGCCTTGCTCGCGAGGTCGTGCTGCTTCGGCGCTCGCAGGCCGCATTCGGGTCGGAGCTGCGCGCTGCAAGCGACTCGATCACGCTGCTCGGCAGCTCCGCCCGCGTTACTCGCGGGGCCGCGCTGCAGGCGTTTTCTCTGCCACAGCAGCACGGCGGCATCGTGCTGTCGCGCGGCACGCTCGCGGCGCTGTCGCCGGGGGAGCTCTCGGCGGTGCTCGCGCACGAGCAGGCGCATCTCGACCAGCGCCACCACCTCATCATGGCGATCTTGAACGGCACCACGCGGTACTTCCGGTGGATCCCGTTCGTGCATGCGGTGCGTGAATCGGTGCCGCACTACCTCGAGATCGCTGCGGATCAGGCGGCGAAGCAGGCGACCGGAACGACGGCGCTCGCCAGCGCGCTGCTCAAGCTTGGCGAGCCGATGTCGCCGGTGCTGCGCGAGGTAGCGCCCGGCGGAGCCGGAACCGGAACCGGGGCAGAGGCCGACGCGGCGGGGCTCAGGGTAAGCGGATCCCGGCTCCCCGAACACGCGGTGCTGCACGCGGCTGGCTCGGAGCGGATTCGCCACCTCATCGGCGCCCCCAGGCCGCCCGCGAGCGCGGCGCTGGCAGCCGCGGCCGGTGCCTACGCGTTCATGCTCGCCGCCGTGATCGCGGCCGTGAACCTGCCCTACCTGTTCGCGGTGCTGAGTGGCTGCTGAAGTGGGAGTGCGGGGCGCTGTGACGCGCCCCGCACCGACTACTTATCCTTGTTCAACTGTGAACTCGGTGATTCGGTCTTGCTCCGCTTTGCCGCACGCTTTTCTTTCAGCGTCTGCGCCGCGGGTTTCTTCGTAGCCTTCTGGCCGCGATCTTTACTGGACATCTCATCTCCTTCCTGTTGAAGGGGTGCCCAAGCCTGACCATAGCGGACCGGTCTGTGTAGCGGCGCCGCCGACGCCCGGCGAACTCCTGCTCTCCGCCCCGCGGGCTACTGCTCGCCGCCGAGCCCGCCCGACAGCCTGTCGTGGAAGCTGCGCGTCGCATCGTTCATGCCCGTGAGCTCGACAGTCTTACCGAGCCGCGCGTACTTCGTCACGATCGTGTCGAGCGCGGCAACTGAGGAGGCGTCCCAAATGTGCGACTGCGCCATATCAATCTCGACGAGATCTGGGTCTGCCGTGTACGCAAACATCGTCGTGAGGTCGTTGCTCGACGCGAAGAACAGCTCGCCGGTGACGGTGTAGCGGGCCACCGCCTGAGAGCCCTCGCCGGTCACTGCCCGATCCACCGACACAAAGTGGGCCACGCGGCGCACAAACATCATTGCCGCGACGAACACTCCCACCACCACGCCGATTGCGAGGTTGTGGGTCGCGAGCACCACGGCGACGGTCGTGAGCATGACTAGCGTCTCGCTCTTGGGGAGACGCCTGAGCGTGGACGGGGCGATCGAGTGCCAGTCGAAGGTCGCGACCGACACCATGATCATCACGGCGACGAGCGCAGCCATCGGGATCATTGCCACCACGTCGCCGAACACCAGAATAAGGAGCAGGAGGAACACACCCGCGAGGAACGTCGAAATACGCGTGCGCGCTCCCGACACCTTCACGTTAATCATTGTCTGCCCGACGACGGCGCAGCCGCCCATTCCGCCGAAGAGCCCCGAGAGCAGGTTCGCGATGCCCTGCGCCCAGCTCTCGCGCGTCTTGTTCGAACGGGTGTCGGTGATCTCGTCGACGAGCTTCGCGGTCATGAGCGATTCCATGAGGCCCACGAGGGCCATGCCGAGCGCGAAGGGTGCGATGATCGTGAGCGTCTCCCAGGTGAGCGGCACGTTCGGCATGAAGAACTCGGGCAGGCTGTCGGGGAGGTCGCCCTTGTCGCCCACGGTCGGCACGTTGATTGCGAAGACCACCGCGGCGGCCGTGACGATGATCACCGACACGAGCGGGGCCGGAACGGCCTTCGTGATCTTCGGCATGAGCACCATGATGATGATCCCGGCTGCAACGAGCGGGTACACGGCCCAGGGCACCCCGACGAGTTCTGGGAGCTGCGCGCCGAAGACGAGCAACGCGAGGGCGTTCACGAAGCCGACCATCACGCTGCGCGGGATGAACCGCATGAGCTTCGCGACACCGAACACCGCCAGCAGGATCTGCAGCACTCCGGCGAGCAGCACGGTGGCGATGAAGTAGTCCATGCCGTAGGTGCGCATCACCGGGGCGATCACGAGGGCGACGGCCCCGGTTGCCGCGGTGGTCATCGCCGGGCGGCCCCCGAGGAACGCGATCGACACGGCCATGATGAACGACGAGAAGAGCCCGACCTTCGGGTCGACCCCGGCGATCACCGAGAAGGAAATCGCCTCGGGAATGAGGGCGAGCGCGACGACGAGCCCCGCGAGCACCTCGCGCAGCAGCATCCGAGGGTCGCGCACGGCCTGGAGCACGGACGGCGCGGCCCTGCCGGGATCGACTCTGGGCGTGTGTTCCGCGGTGGGTGACATGCGGTTCCTTCGGGTGGAGATCGTGGGCGGCGACGTGGTGCCCGGTGCGGGCTGCGGCGTCGCAAAACGGGAAGCGGAGTGACCCGCGAGTGGCCCGCGCAGCGAGTGGCCAGCGCGGCGCATCAGCCGCGCGGCGTCCGCTCGAACACTAACGCACGGTGGGGGCGCGGCGCGACTTCGCGGCTCCCGCAGCCGGTAGCCCGTCAGTCCGGAGAGCCAGCCGAGTGGCGCGGGAGAGCATCGAGCGTATATATTTGGTCAGCTACCGAACGGTAGGTAGTCAATTCTCATTGATCTCCCACTGAGATCCCCACGGAAAAGGACACCCATGTCACACGATCAGCGCCTCCCGCGCGCAGGTCTCTGGTTCGCCATCTCGCTCGGCCTCGTCACGATCCTGGGCCCCGCCGGCACCGACATGTACCTCGGATCGCTGCCCGAGATGGTGTCCGAGCTCGGCGCTTCGACCGCGCAGGGGCAGCTCACCCTCACGGTGTACCTGCTGGCGATGGGAGTCGGGCAGCTGTTCTTCGGGCCGATCATCGATGCGGTGGGGCGCCGCTGGCCGCTGCTGATCGCACTCGCGGTTTTCCTGCTTTCATCGGTGTGGGCGGCGATGAGCGGGACGATCACGATCCTGCTCGCCGCCCGCTTCCTGCAGGGACTTGCGGCTGCGATGACGCTCGTTGTCGCCATGAGCATGGTGCGCGACCGCGCGAGCGGAACGCGGGCCGCACAGCTCTTCGCGCTGCTCATGACCATTGAGGGACTCGCCCCAGTCCTGGCCCCCACGGCAGGAGGGTTCATTGACGCCGCGTGGGGCTGGCGTGCGGTTCTCCTCGTGCTCGCCGGGCTCGCCGCGGTCGCGCTCATCAACACGACCGTGAGCCTTCCCGAGAGCCTGCCGCGCACGGGGCGCTCATCCCTGCGGCTGGGGAGCGTGCTCCGCGCCTACGGCGTGATCATCCGCGACAGCCACTTCCTGTTGCCTGCGCTCGGTCTGTCGGCAGTGTTCTTTTTCCTCTTCGTCTACATCGGGGGCGCGACGTTCATCTATCAGGGCGTCTACGGACTCGACACCGACGCCTTCGGGCTCGTCTTTGGCGGCACGGGCACTGCCGTGCTCCTCGGCGCGGTATTCGCCGGTCGTGCGGTGAAACGGTTCGGCGCAGCAAAACTGGCGGTCGCCGGGGCGGTGCTGATCCTGATCGGCGCGACGCTCGGCATTGTGCTCAGCCAGGCTGGTCTCGGGCTGTGGGGAATCGTCGCGGGCATGTTTGTCGCCCTGCTCGGCCTCGGCATGAGCGAGGCGACACTCATGGCGCTCGCAATGTCTTCGCAGGAGGTGAACCTCGGCAGCACGGCGGCGCTGCTCGGCGCGTTCCAACTCATCATTTCCTCGCTCGCTACCCCCTTGGCCGGGGTGCTTGTCCCTGGCGGCGCGCTGCCCTGGTTGCTCGGCATGGCGCTCACCGCGGTCGTCGCACTTGTTATCGTTAGTGTCAGCGCACGGCGAGCCCGGTTGTAGCCGAACTCGGCGCGCATACACGGTGAGGGAGTACACGGAAACTATGTCGCTGAGCCCCGCTGCAGAGCGCGTCTGCGTTGCCGCCCTCGAACTCCTCTCCGATCGCGGCTATGACGGATCCTCGCTCGGCGAAATCGCACGTATGGCCGGGATGCGCAAGGCCTCCCTCTATTCCCACTTCACCGGCAAAGACGAGCTCGTCTCCGCCGCGCTCGACATGTCTCTCAGTGCGGAACGCGAGTTCGTTGTGCTGTGCTTTGCTGAGGATCGCGGCGCGTTGCCGGGTGGCGTGTACCTCGAACGCGTCACCGACAGGTACCGCATGGCAGCGAGCCTCAGGTTTCTGCTGCGCACCGCCTACGCGCCGCCGCTCGCGATCCGCGAGTCAATCATCCGCCACTACCGCGCGTTCCTCGCGGAAGTGGACTCGCTGTTCCGCGCAGGGCTGCCCGAGCACCTCGGCGACGCCGAGCGGGATCACCTCGCGCAGGCGTACCTCGGCGTCGTCGACAGCATCCAGGTTGAGCTGCTGTACGGCGAAGCCGAATCAGTGGAGCAGCGCCGCGCAGCTCTCTGGCGGATGCTCACGGGAGCCGCGGCGGCCACCAGTCCGTAACCTGCGAGTTGCGCGCCGGAACCTGGTACATGCAGCTTGCGGTACAGGTGGCCGGATACGCTGAGGCCAGCGATCGGCAAATGCCAGTGGCTTGACCAGAGCAGCTCCTGGAGTGGCTCGGAACGGGAATAGGTGCCGATCATGACGAGCGCTCCTCAAACACTCGACGGCCTCGGTCCGCTGCGCTTCACTCGCGCCCGCGCCGAAGACTTTCCCCCCGTGGCGAAGGCATACTCGAGCATCTCGCAGGTCGCGCGCGAGACCGGCCTGTACGCCCGAACCCCCTGGTTCTACGCGCTCGTGGGCGTCGGCATCACCCTCGGGCTTGCCGCGACGATCACCGGCTCGATCCTGCTCGGCGACAGCTGGTTCCAGCTGCTCATGGCCGCATCGTTCGCGCTGCTGTTCACCCAGATCGCGTTCCTCACACACGAGGCCGCGCACCGCCAGATCCTCTCCACCGGCCCCGCAAATGACCGGCTCGCGCGCGTACTCGCCGCGAGCATCGGCATGAGCTACGCCTGGTGGGACTCGAAGCACACCCGCCACCACTCGAACCCGAACCGGGTCGGCAAGGATCCCGACATCGAGATCGACACGATCTCCTTCATCGAGGAAGACGCCGTCAAGGCGCGCGGGCTTCTCCGCTTCATCACGCAGCGCCAGGGCTGGCTGTTCTTCCCGCTGCTCACCCTCGAGGGCCTGAACCTGCACCGTCACAGCCTCGTCTACCTCTTCCGCCGCGAGCCGATCAAGGGGCGTTGGATCGAGTTGTCGATCATCGCCGCGCGCTTCGTCGTGATCCTCGTGCCAGTGTTCATGTTCCTGCCGCTCGGGATGGCGTTCGCCTTCATGGGCGTGCAGTTCGCCGTGTTTGGTGTCTACATGGGTGCATCGTTCGCGCCGAACCACAAGGGCATGCCCGTCATCGCCCACGATGCGAAGCTCGACTTCTTCTCCAAGCAGGTGCGCACCTCGCGCAACATTAAGGGTGGCTGGTGGGCAACGACGCTCATGGGCGGCCTGAACTACCAGGTCGAGCACCACCTCTTCCCGAACATGGCGCGCCCGAACCTCTCGAAGGTGCGCGTGCTCGTGCGCGAGCACTGCAAGACCCTCGGGGTGCCCTACACGGAGACCTCGCTGCTGCGCTCGTACGCGATCGTCATCGAGTACCTCAACCGGGTGGGCCTCGCCGCTCGCGACCCGTTCGAATGCCCGATCACCGCGGAGTACCGCAGGGCCTAACGGATCTCCAAAGCGACGGCCGCGCTACACTCTGGAACTATGCAGTTCTCAAGTGGCGCGGCCGTCGTCGGCTCGGGCCCGAACGGTCTCGCTGCGGCGGTCACGCTCGCGCGGGCCGGCATCCCGGTCACGGTGTTTGAGGCGAACGACACCATCGGCGGTGGATCGCGCACCACCGAGTTCGTCACGCCCGGGGTGCGCCACGATGTCTGCGCGGCGATCCACCCGATGGCGCTCGCGACGGAGTTCTTTCGGCAGTTCGAGCTCGAGCGTCGAGTCGAGTTCGTCGTGCCGGACGCCTCCTACGCACACCCGCTCGACGGCTCGGCGGGCGACCGCGCCGCGATCGCCTACCGTGACCTCGGGCGAACCGCCGCCGAGCTCGGGCGAGACGGCACCAGTTACGAGAGGTTCTACCGGCCGATCCTTAGCAGCCTTGACGGGATGCTTGATCTGTCGCTCGGCGGTGCCCTGCTGAGATGGCCGGGGGACCTGCGCGCCGCGGCCGTGTTCGCCGCTCGCGCGCTCGAACAGGGCTCGCCGCTCTGGAACCAGCGCTTCCGCGAGGCGTCGGCTCCCGCGCTCATCACCGGGGTGGCCGCGCACAACGTCGGGCCGATGCCCGCGCTCGCGAACGCCGGGGTTGCGCTCGTGCTCGGGGCGCTCGGGCACGCGAGTGGCTGGCCCGTGCCCGTTGGCGGGTCGCAGGCGATCACCGACGCGCTCGCCGCCGACCTGCTGGTGCACGGTGGACGCATCGAAACGGGAAGGGCGATCGCGGACGTACGCGAACTCAGCGGCTTCGAGGTGAAGCTGTTCGATACTTCCGCGCGGGCACTGGCACAGATTGCGGGCGACATGCTTCCGGCCAGGTATGCGCGGCGGCTGCGGAAATTCCGTTACGGCAACGCGGCCGCGAAGCTGCACCTGATTCTCGACGGCCCGATTCCCTGGCGCGACGAGCGGGTCGCGCAGTCGGCGACCGTGCACCTGGGCGGTACACGGGCCGAGATCGCGGTGGCCGAGCGCCAGGTGGCACGCGGCAAACACGCGGCACGGCCCTACGTGCTGCTGACGCAGACGGCCGCGTGGGACGCTGACAGAAACCCGGCGCCGCTGCACGCCGTGACCAGCTACACGCACGTCCCGCGGGGATCGACGGTCGACGTGACGGAGACAGTGCTGTCGCAGATCGAGCGGTTTGCGCCGGGGGTGCGGGATCGTATCGTCGGGCACCGTGTCACCACGGCTGCCGCGCTCGGCGAGCACAATATGAACTATGTCGGAGGGGACTTCAGCGCCGGGGAGGTCTCGCTGGGGCAGCTGGCCGCACGGCCTGTCCTGGCTGCGGACCCGTGGCGCACGCCAACGCCGGGCATCTACCTGTGTTCGTCCTCTGCGGCCCCCGGCCCGGGGGTGCACGGCCTGCCCGGGTGGTACGCGGCGCGTTCGGCGCTGCGGCACGAGTATGGCTTGGGGGCGCCCGAGCTCGGGCTCGGCTGAGCGGGAGCTTCCTCGGGCCACGCTGTGCTTGCCGGAACCTAGCTCGCCGCGTGCGAGCCGCGAGGGGGAACGGTTTGGTGTGTGGGGAGTCGCAATATTTGGGGGAAGCGATAGGGGGGAAGCCCTTCCCCACACACCAAACCTCTCTCACCGCTATACCGAACTTGGGGGAAGGTATGTCATCGTTGATGCGGGTGAGGAGCCGCCGTTTGGTACAACGGGGGCTGTCAAGAACGATACGGGCCCGGAATGCCGACAGGGCACCGGAATCAGCGATGTTGGGTATCCGCACTGCAGCTTTGCGTAGTGGCTCAGGTGGGTTCGAGCCCGTAAACACCTGGGAACAGAGTGTTTTTACGCGCGCACTAGGGGCCGTGGAGTAGCTTGCGTGCCACTGCTCAGCCGGATGTGCCGTTACGTGGCTTCTGGCGCGATCCCCGATGCGGCCTTCGCAACACTCGACAGTGCCGTGCTGAGGTCAGTGCGTGACGAGAGCCCAAGCTTCTTCATCGAGCGAGCAATATGGTTCTCGACGGTGCGCACGCTCAGCGTGAGCCTGTCGGCGATCTCTCGATTGCTCAACGTTGCCGTGAGCGGTGCAATCTCGAGCTCGCGAGGAGTGAGTGTTTCGACGGCCGGTTGACGCTTCATAAACACGACACGGCTCAGCGGTTCGCGGAAGACCTGGAACGATTGGCGGGCCTCGTCGACCGCGCGCGCGTACTCCGGAGTCGACGTAATGCCCTGATCCCGATTCGAGAATTCAATATCCTCGAGAAAATCTGCGGCACTCGCCAGTTCGGGCAACCCCGAAAGCCGCGAGATGTGGAGAATGATGTTGGGGTCCTGCTGCATGGCGGCCCGCGCGAACGCGGCGAGCTGGGTGGCCCATGCGTAGACAGGGTGGCGCCCCAGCTGCTCCATGAGTTCGAGCGAGGCCTCGTTGGGGTCCAGCTGAAACGCAAACCGCAGCGACGACCAGCATGCGTCGAGGAACGACCGATCGTAGCACTCGCGTGCCTCCTGCAAGAAGCGTTGCCCGGCCGTGCGGCGATCTCCCGAGAGCAGCACCTCGAGCGCGTCACCGAACTCCGCGCGCATGCCGGGCATCGGGCCGCGAAGGCCTGCGTAGCTCCGGCTTTCGACAAGCAGGGACCGGGCGATATCAACGCGTCCGTCGCGGTGGTGCAGGAACGCCGACCACCTGAGCATCGCGGCGTAGAGCACCGCGTAACGGAGGTCGAGATCGCCAATCGAGAGGGCCTGGCTCAGAATCCGGCGGGCATCAGAGACTCGCCCGAGCGAGAGCAGGAGCTGAGAGCGCACGTAGGAGTCGACGAGAAACGGGAGGGGGTCGTCGCCTGGCATGAGGTTCAACGGGTCAACGAGAAGCGCCTCGATCGAATCCTCGAGCGCCGCGTGGCGCACGAGCGTGATGAGCCGCGCCTGCTCGGCAATGACTCGCTGCAGCGGCAGCGTATTCGGGAGCTCGTCGAACAGAGAGATGGGGAGAATCTCGCCCGTCGCTGTCCGAATGTAGGCGGCGACGGTGGCACTGAAACCCACCGGGTCCTCGCCCGCGGTGGCCAGCCAGCTGTCGACGACCTCGCCCTTGCCCTGCTCCGAGAACACGGTGTAGATGTTGTAGGCGTCGAGCCCCGCAGCATAGTCGGGATGGCGTAAGCGCAGCTCCTCTGCGTGCCGCGAACTCGGGGGCGACTGCTCAGTCTGGAGCATCTGTTCGTGGAGTGCGAGCTGCAACAGGTCTTCCGCACTCGCGGTCTCAGACGGCGTGTGCTCGAGCACCTCCGTGGCCGTGGCGGTGTAACCGCCCGACTGTACAAGCGCGTCGAGGTACGCGATCGCGCGCGGAGCGTCTTGCTTCCGCCGCCAGTCACGCGACGACAGCGCAAGGCGCTGCTCAGTCTCTTCGCGCAGGTAGCGGGCGAGACCCGCGTTATGCGTTTCCTGGGTGTCTGAGTGCTGTGCCTGGGTGTCGATCCGCAGACGCGGGCGCTCGGGCCTTCGGGTGCTCGATGTCTCGGCACGCGAGAGCTGCTCGAGAAGTCCGGCCGCCGAGAGATGCAGCAGGTCGATCGGCCGCTGCCGGAAATAGTCGGTGATGAGGGCCGGCCGAGGTGAGATGCGCGACTGCCCGTGCGGATCCTTGAACGTCGTGATGAGGCCGCTCCTGGTGAGCGCCTCCGCCGAGTCCGGATCGAATTCGTGCACCTGCTCCGCGGTGAGGTTCCCCGCGAGCGCGAGCGCATGAAGCAGCCTGAGCGGAGCGTCCGGCAACGGAGCGATCAGCCGCTCAATGGTCTCCTCAAGGTGCGGGTTCCACAGGCGACGCTTCGTTGATACCCACCGACTCGCGTTCTGGTGGATCTGTTTAGTGGACTGCGCCGCACGAATGATGTCTGCCGCGATTCCGGTGATCCCCGACGACATCGAAAAGATCTCGGAGGTAATTTCGGGGCTCACTGCGTCGCTGAGTAGCGATTCCGCGAGCACTCCAACCTGCTCAAAGCTCAGCGCCTTCAGTTCTACCCGGGCCTCGGCCTTCAGCACGTGTGAGACAACCCGTTGCGTCGAGGTCAGATGCTGGAAGGGGGCGCTGACGAACACCCCGGAGATATTGCTTCGCTCAAAGAGCGGCGCGAGTGCTTGCGCGGAGGGGAGATCAAGCCACTCTGAATCGTCGATGAGGATCACGGTGTTGGGGGTGCGGCTGAGCTCGATCGCGATCACGTCGCGCACCTCACTCGGAGTGGCCTGCTGGTGCAGGCGGTCGGCAGGCACGAGGGTCTCGCGGAGCGCCGCATACTTCAGCTCTGACAGCGAGGGTTCACCCGCGACGCGAGCGACAGAAAAGCCGAGGGCAGCGAGCGCGGCTTCGAGTTCGTTGAGCAACGAAGTGCGGCCGAACTCGCGGCCGGCCACCAGTCGGACTGACTTTTGCGCGCGCACGTGGCCGAGTAGGGTATCAAGCTCTTTAGCGCGCATGTAACTTATCCCCTAGATCGGTGTTGATCTGCGCGCAGTGGCGCATTCACGGGATGATGCTGAATGTTTTGGATGACCACTCAGCGATGTGACAGGAGTCTACAACGGTGTCAGGGGCTTGACCATCTCCGCAGTCAGACTTGAGTACTATTCGGTCGCTGCGCGGTCGGCGACGCGGAGGTCGAGCCTGAAATCGACCGGAGTGTGCCCGAAGAGGATCCTGCCCGCGGTGTCGGCAGACTCACGGACGATCTCCGCGACCGCCTCGGCGTGCTCCTCCGGCGCGTGAACAATGATCTCGTCGTGTAAGAAGAACGCAAGGTGCGGGACCCGTGAAAATCCAGGGCCCGAGGCATAGGCAGCCTGTGCCTCGGACACCGGGGGGAACGAGGTGAGCCTGCGGCGAATCTCTCCAAGCCAGGCGAGTGCCCACTCGGCGGCTGTGCCCTGCACCACGAAGTTGCGCGTAAACCTGCCACGATCGCGTGCGGTGCGCCGTGCCACGTCTTCGTCGCGCCGGGTGGCTCCCGGCAGGCTGGCAGCTGACTGCACCTCACGCCATTCTGGTTCGGCTGGGGGCGACGACCTGCCCAGCCAGGTGCTGACGGTGCCGCCGCGCTCGCCGATGCTCGCGGCCTCGTCAACGAGGCGCATCGCCGCAGGGAACACCCTGCGCAGACGCGGAACTAAGCGGCCGCTGTCGCCGGACGTTGCGCCGTACATCGCGCCGAGCATGGCCAGCTTTGCGTCGGCGCGGCTTTCGATCGATCCGCTCTCGACAATTCCGGAGTAGAGGTCGCGGCCGCGACCCGCGCGCGCCATCGCCTCGTCGCCGGAGATCGCAGCGAGCACGCGGGGCTCAAGCTGTGAGACATCCGCCATGATGAGCTTCCAACCCGGGTCAGCTCGCAGCGCGGGCCGCAGCTGTCGCGGTAGCTGCAGCGCGCCGCCGCCGCTTGAGGCCCATCGTCCTGTGACGACGCCGCCGGGCACGTAGACCGGGCGGTAGCGCCCGTCATGCACCCACTCATCGAGCCAAGCCCATCCGTTGGCAGAAAGTAGTCTCGCGAGTTTCTTATAGGTGAGTAGCGGCGCGAGCGCAGGATGCGTGTGCTCAGCGAGCTCCCACTGCGACGTCGACGCGACGTCAATGCCCGCGGCGCGGAGCGCGCGAAGGAGCTTCGGGGGCGAGTCGAGAGCTGCGTTTGGGTCCCGGAGAGCTTCGCGCACTGCCGTGCCGGCTGCGGCGAGTTTTGCGGGTTTCGCGTCGTAAGTTGCCGGCCGCGGGCCGAGCGCCTCCGACAGGATGCGATCGTGCTCGGCTGTGTCCCAAGGAATGCCGGCCGACGACAACTCGGCGGCGACCAACGCCCCCACGGATTCGGCCGCGAGCAGAAGCGATAGTCGCCCCGGCTCGGTAGAGCTTTTGACAGCTTCGCGTTGGCGCGCAAACTCGCTGACCGCCTCATCGACCGACTCGGGGGCGTGCTGCGTGACCGCAGGGGCCTCAATGTCGAAGAGCGTCGGGAATCTGCCCGGGGTGGATGGTTCTGGCACCGACGCATCGCTCACCCAGTGGGAGGCCGCCATGAGTGGCCCGGGCTCGGTGACGAACGCTGAGTTGCTGAGTATCTGATGACACAGCCGGAGATCGTGACATCTCGCGACTTTGACTCCCGCGGCAAGGAGCCCGGGATAGAGATCGGCGGTGCTTGCCCAAACCCATCGGGGTGACTCGGCGAGCTCGAGCTCCGCAACGAACACGCCGAGTTCCGTTGCGGACACCTGGATGCGCTGCATCTCGGTTCCCTCTGCGGATATCAGCACAGCCACGAGGCCGCCAGCCACACCGCGCGCCAGGAGGCACCACCGAGTCGGGAGAGCGGCGGAAGTTCGAATCGGGGGCACAGGTTAACGGTAGCGGCCTCGTCCGACATGCGCGGCCACTGCCGGAGTGAGGGGAGACGCAACGTGAGTAGAGGGCCGTCTGGCCTTGCGTATGAGGTAACTCAAGGAAAACTCAAAAGTTAAGGAATCATCACGAAATTTGCTTCAGCAGCGTTTTAGGCGGTAGTGCGGTAGGGTTACTCATATCGGCGCTTTCTTTCCGATTGCTTCGCCTCAGTGTCTCACAGCCGCTGGTGTGTTTCCCCGGGCTGTCCCGCTGATACAAGTTCAAAATCGCGCATTCGCGCGACCATTACGAGCTGCCATTTCTTGGCGGCTCCGCATCACAAAGGAATGCTCTCATGGCAACCGGCACCGTTAAGTGGTTCAACAGCGAAAAGGGCTACGGCTTCATCGCACCAGACGATGGCTCAGCAGATCTCTTTGCGCACTTCAGCGCAATCGAAGGAAGCGGACGCCGCGACCTCGAAGAGAACCAGCAGGTAGAGTTCGACACCGAGGATGGCGCTCGCGGCCCGCAGGCCGTGAACATCCGCAAGCTGTCCTAAGCGACGCTTAATCGAAAGGGTGCCATCCGGCTCGGGTGGTGCCCTTTCGTGGTTTTAGGGCAGACTACGGAGCCCGTGAGCCGAGCCTGCTGAGACCCTCGTGCCCACGTGCTCTGCACGCGTGCTCGGCACGCTGGCCGGCGTGCATGCTCGGCACGCGGCTCGGCGCTCATGCTCGGCACGCCGCCCGGTGCGCATGCTCAGCATGCGTCCAGGAAAAGCTCGGCTCGCTCTGCCAAGGTACCCAGTATGGGTATACGCACTGCACTCGTTCCGCTGCTCGCCGCCGCAGCACTCCTCTTCACCGGGTGCGCTTCCGCACCCGCCGAGGAGGAAGCAGGGCCGCCGGCCGCTCTCGAGCAGATCGCTGCGCTCGGAATCGACACGAGCGATCCGCAGGCGCTCGTCGAGGGGCTCGACACGCTGCCCATCGCGAGCCGCCCGAGCCCCGACACGCTTGTTGCATCCGTACAGCCGCACGAGGTCGTGCTGCAGCCGGGTGACATTTCGCTGCCGCTCAGCGATGCCGGCTTCTATTTGTCGATAGCGCCCTACGTCGACCAGACGCACCCGTGCTCCTTCCACAGCCTCACGACCTGCCTCGGCGAGTTGCGCAACACTCCGATTGAGCTCACGATCACCGACGCTGAGTCCGGAGAGGTTGTCACGAGCGAGATCACGGTCACGGCCGACAACGGCTTTGTTGGTGTCTGGCTGCCGCGTGACGGCGAGTTCGACGTTCGCATCGTGGGCGAGCAGGGAACCGCGGAGACTCGCGTCCAGACGCACGAAGATTCCCCGACCTGCCTGACGACGATGCAGCTCACCGCGTAACGCAGCGCCCGGAAGCCGCCGCACTCGCGTCCCCACACCCCCGATTAATCTAGTCCGAGCCGTCCTTGCCCCGCGCAAGGGTCGGTCTGGATTATTCGGGTCGGCGAGGAACCTGAGGAGCGCGGCATTGCCCGACTCGCTGGAAGGCCACAACCACCAGGCCCGACGAATGCGCCTCGGGAGCTGCGAAACGCACATGGCCCGGGCCCCTCTGCTTCTCGAGGCAAGGGCGCGAAGCGCCCGCGGCAGCCGCAACCGCGAACGTCGGTAGGAGGCACCGTAGCGAAGCAGTTTTGCTATCGCCATACACTCGCCAACGCGAAACCTGCCCACTCTGGCTCGCTCAACAGACATGTCCTCAGCGAAGTCATGAGTGTTTGGCAGCAAAAATGCCATGACCTCGCTGAGGTCATGGCATTTGAGCGTTCGTCATCGCTGAGGTCTGCTCCTTCAATCGTGAAGAACACGTAACCTTCGGAAGCCGCCGCACTCGCGCCCTCACACCCGCGATTAATCCAGTCCGACCCGTTCTTGCCCCGCGCAAGGGTCGGGTTGAATTAATCGGGGCGCTGAGGATGCAGTGTGGGCCCGCGGAAGAATCCACGGGCCCACACTGCGTGAGGCGAGATGCCTCGGTGCGATTGGAGCTGAAGGGCTACCGCAGCTTCGAAGCCGCGGCGGTGTCGAGAATGTAGACCACGTTGTCGTGCAGCTGCGCGAAACTCGCGGGCACGTTCTCGGTGACCGGCCCCTGAATAGCGGCGGCGACCGCAGCTGCCTTTGTCTCGCCAATGGCGAGAATGACGAGCTTGCGCGCCTCCATGATGGTGCCGAGGCCCTGGGTGATCGCCTCGGTCGGCACATCGGCCTCGGAATCAAAGAACCGCGCGTTGTCAGCGATGGTTTCAGCTGACAGCTGCACCCGCCGGGTGCGCGAATCACTCGCAGAACCGGGCTCGTTGAACCCGAGATGCCCGTTGCGGCCAATCCCCAGAATCTGCACGTCCACGCCACCCGCGGCCGAGATATCGGCCTCGTAGGCGGCGGCTGCCTCGGCAGAAGCCTCTGCCGAGGGCACATCAACGAGCTCGGGTGTGAGGCCGATTGGCTCCACGACCGTTCCCGTGATGACTGAGTGATAGCTCTCGGGGTGGTCGGCGTCGATGCCCGCATACTCGTCGAGCGCGAAACCGCGAACACGTGACATGTCGAGCGCTCGTTCGCGGGCGAGCTCAGCCCATGAGCTGTAGAGCGCGAGGGGTGACGACCCGGTTGCCAGGCCAATCACCGCGTCGGGCTGGGCCGCGATCGCGTCGAGCACCTGCTCCGCAGCGAAGCGCCCGAGGGCAGCCGGATCGTCGAAGACGCGTACGTCCACAGGGTCTAGCCTCAGTGTCCCTGTGCAGCGAGGCGCTCCTGCGCCTCAACGATGAGCTTTTCAGCGTCTGCCGCGGAGCCCCACGAGTCAACCTTGACCCACTTGCCCTCTTCGAGATCCTTGTAGCGCTCGAAGAAGTGGGTGATCTCCTTGCGGGTGTACTCCGGGATGTCCTCGACGTCCTGGATGTGGGTCCAGCGGGGATCCTTCACCTGCACAGCGATGACCTTGTCGTCGCCGCCTGCCTCGTCGAGCATCTTGAGCACGCCGACGGGGCGAACCTTGATGCCAACGCCGGGGAACACGGGGTAGTCGAGCAGCACGAGCACGTCGAGCGGGTCGTTGTCTTCACCGAGGGTTTCCTCGAAGTAGCCGTAGTCAGCCGGGTAGACGAAGCCGGTGTAGAGCACGCGGTCGAGGTAGACGCGACCGGTCTCGTGATCGATTTCGTACTTGTTGCGACTTCCCTTGGGGATCTCGATGACGGCGTCGAATGCGGCGGTCATGCGCGCTCCTTAGTGCTTGCGGTCGATCGGTGTCGGCCTGGTTGCGAAATATTGCCGAGGCTAAGGCTACCCGATGCACGCCCACGGTAGCGTAGAAGCGTGGACCATCCCGAGTTTATGCAGATCCGCCGCGCTGTTCGCGCTGTGCTCGTTCCGCAGCTGGGGGAGTCGGCGGGAGCTCCGCTCGCGCTCGTCGCGCTCTCCGGTGGAGCGGACTCGCTCGCGCTCGCGGCGGCGCTCGCTGCAGAGGCCCCGGGTGCCGGGTGGCGGGCGGGAGCGCTGATTGTGGATCACGGGTTGCAGCCCGGCTCCGAGGAGGTTGCCGGCCGTGCAGCCGAGCAGGCTCGTGCCCTCGGCCTCGATCCGGTGGACGTGCGACGCGTCGCAGTGAGCGCGGGCGCGGGGCCGGAGGCAGCCGCGCGTGCGGCACGGTACCGCGCGTTCGAAGCGGGCGCGCTGGCTGCCGGAGCCACAGCGATCCTCACTGGACACACGCGGGACGACCAGGCCGAACAGGTGCTGCTTGCCCTGGCGCGAGGCTCGGGCACGCGGAGCATCGCCGGTATTCCGGCGGCACGCGAGCTGGCGCAGGGGTGCGAGCTGCTGCGGCCGCTGCTTGCGGCCGATCCGGAGATCACGCGCGCGGTGACGGCCGCAGCGTGCGTCGAGCTCGGGCTCGTGCCCTGGCAGGATCCCCACAACAGCGACCACACCTACGCGCGAGTGCGCGTTCGCGACACTGTGCTGCCGCTGCTGCGCGAGGAGCTGGGGCCCGGCGTGCAGCGCGGGCTGGCCCGCAGCGCCGATCTCGCAGCTGAGGATGCGGCTGCGCTCGACGACTGGGCCGAACAGGTGGTCGTGGATCTCGCGGAGTTGGCCCCGCGGCCGACCGAGCTCGACGCCGCGGACCTCCCGGAAGGCGCGGAGGATCTCCCAGCCGCCTATCTGCTCGGGAAGGCAGGCATTGACATGCTCGCAGCGCTGCCGGCAGCTGTCAGGCAGCGAGCGATCCACCGCGTCGCCCGAATCGAATTCGGGGTGAGCCTCAGCCGCGAGCAGACGCTCGCCATCGCGCGGCTCGTCACACACTGGCGGGGGCAGGGGCCAGCCTTCGTCTCGGGGCTCCGGGCTACCCGGTCTCGCGACGCGCTGCGGATCGAACGCCAAACGGGATCTCCGCGCACTTCAGCCTCACCGTGGGCCGAAAGCTGACCCTCCACCCATCCACAGCGCACTACGATGGACGGATGGACGCGAAACACCTTGGCGACGACCTGACGGTAGTGCTGCACACAGAGGAAGAGCTGAAGCATCGGCTCGCAGAGATGGCCCGCGAAATCGAACGCGACTACCCCGACGAGCCGCCGCTGCTCGTAGGCGTACTCAAGGGCGCGGTCATGGTGATGGCCGACCTCGCGCGCGAGCTGAACTTCCACGCACAGATGGACTGGATGGCGGTGTCCTCGTACGGGGCGGGCACGAAGTCGAGCGGCGTCGTGAAGATTCTCAAGGATCTCGACGCAGACATCACCGGCCGTGACGTGCTGATCGTGGAAGACATCATCGACTCGGGCCTCACCCTCTCGTGGCTGAAGGAAAACCTTGAGAGCCGCGGCGCGAAGTCGGTGCGGATCTGCACGATGCTGCGCAAGCCCGATGCACTGAAGGTGGAGGTTGACGTCGCATACGTTGGCTTCGATATCCCCGTCGAGTTTGTGGTCGGCTACGGCCTCGACTACGCCGAGGACTACCGCAACCTCCGTGACGTCGCGATCCTCGCGCCGCACGTCTACGCGGGCGACTAACCACGGCATCACTCCGCCCTGAGCGGACAACCGATTCGGGGCACGAGAAGTGTCAGACGTCTCGGATACGCTTAACTCGCTGTATTCTGCCGATCGAAAGGCCCAGACTTGGCTGACAAATCGCCTGAGACTCCGACGAAGGGTCGGCGCCTGCTGCGTGGCCCCTTCGTCTACATCGCCATTGCCATCGTTTTCGTGCTGCTGGGCTGGTCGTTCCTGTCGGGAGCGAACACCCGAGAAGTGAGCACCGAGCGCGGCCTCGAGCTCATCGCCGAGGGCAAGGTGAAGCAGGCGGAGATCATCGACGGTGACCAGCGGGTCAACCTCGAACTCACGAAGGCAGACAAGAAGGCCGGCAGCGACAACGTCTTCTTCTACTACGTCAACCAGCGTGGCGGCGAGGTTGTCAAGGCGATCGACGAGGCGAAGCCCAAGGACGGCTTCAACGACGTCGTGCCGAAGCCGAACCCCTTCTGGTCGCTGCTCGGCTTCCTGCTGCCGCTGCTCCTCATCGGCGTGCTGCTGTGGTGGATGATGTCGTCGATGCAGGGCGGCGGTCGCGGCGTCATGCAGTTCGGCAAATCGAAGGCGAAGCTCGTCACGAAGGAAACCCCTGTCGTGACCTTTGCCGACGTCGCGGGTGCCGACGAGGCTGTCGAAGAGCTCGAAGAGATCAAGGACTTCCTGCAGGATGCGTCGCGCTTCCAGGCGGTCGGCGCGCGCATTCCGAAGGGCGTGCTGCTGTACGGCCCTCCCGGCACGGGCAAGACTCTGCTGGCGCGCGCGGTTGCGGGCGAGGCAGGCGTACCGTTCTACTCGATCTCCGGTTCGGACTTCGTCGAGATGTTCGTGGGCGTCGGCGCGAGCCGCGTGCGAGACCTCTTCAAGGAGGCCAAGGCGAACGCTCCGGCGATTATCTTCATCGACGAGATCGACGCGGTCGGTCAGCGCCGCGGCCAGGGCATGGGCGGCGGCCACGACGAGCGCGAACAGACGCTCAACCAGCTGCTCGTCGAGATGGACGGCTTCGACCCGAAGGCAAACGTCATCATGATCGCCGCGACGAACCGCGCCGACATGCTCGACCCCGCGCTGCTGCGTCCGGGCCGCTTCGACCGCCAGATCGGCGTCGACGCACCCGATATGCGCGGCCGCCTGATGATTCTGCAGGTGCACGCGAAGGGCAAGCCGCTCTCGCAGAACGTCGACCTTGAGGTCGTCGCGCGCAAGACCCCCGGGTTCTCCGGCGCAGATCTCGCGAACGTGCTCAACGAGGCAGCGCTGCTCACCGCGCGGTCGAACGCGCAGCTCATCGACAACCGCGCCCTCGACGAGGCAATCGACCGTGTGATCGCCGGCCCGCAGCGCCGTACCCGCGTGATGAAGGATCAGGAAAAGCTCATCACCGCCTACCACGAGGGCGGCCACGCACTCGTCGCAGCGTCGCTGAACCACACCGACCCGGTGACGAAGGTCACGATCCTGCCCCGCGGTCGCGCGCTCGGCTACACGATGGTGATTCCGCTCGAAGACAAGTACTCGGTGAGCCGCAACGAGCTGCTCGACCAGCTCGCCTACGCCCTCGGTGGCCGCGTCGCAGAGGAACTTGTGTTCCACGACCCGACCACGGGCGCTGGTAGCGACATCGAGAAGGCGACTTCGACGGCCCGCAAGATGGTCACTGAGTACGGCATGAGCGCAGCGGTTGGTCCCGTGAAGCTCGGCCAGGCTCAGCCCGGCGCATTCATGGGCGAGTTCGGCCAGTCACGCGACTACTCCGAGGGCCTTGCCGTGCAGATCGACTCCGAAGTGCGCGCACTCGTGGAGCAGGCACACAACGAGGCCTACGAGCTGCTCGTCGAGAACCGTGACGTGCTCGACTTCCTCGCGAAGGAGCTCCTCGAAAAGGAGACCCTCGATCACAATCAGCTTGCTGAGATCTTCCGCGATGTGAAGAAGCTGGCACCGCGGCCGACGTGGCTGTCGCACGACGGTAGGCCCGTCTCGCAGCGCCCGCCGATTGAGGTGCCCGCGGCAGTGCGGACCGACGGCCCGACGGCCGAGAAGGTCGCACAGGGTGAAAGCTCGGCGCAGGATCCCGTAGATCCGCAGCCGGGAACCCCGACGGAGTAGCCGCGGTGAACGCTGGAGTGGATCGGGACCGGGTCGCCCGGGCGGTGCGCGAACTGCTCGGCGCGATCGGGGTCGACCCCGAAAGCGCCGAGCTGCGCGAGACGCCCGGCAGGGTCGCCGACTCCTACGCCGAGTTTTTTGCGGGGGTGGGCGTTGATCCGCAGCAATTTCTGAGCGACGCGATCCCCGTCGACGGTGAGACGGGCGAGCTCGTGCTCATGCGAGATATCTCGCTGCGCTCCATCTGTGAACACCACCTGCTGCCGTTTCGGGGCCTGGCGCACGTCGCCTACCAGCCGCAAGACCACGTCGTCGGGTTGAGTGCGCTGCCTCGCGTGGTCGCGGCGCTCGCCGAGCGGCCGCAGGTCCAGGAGCGCCTGGGGGAGCAGATCGCGCAGGCACTTGAAGACGGACTGGCCCCGCGCGGGGTGCTCGTCGTGCTCGAAGCGACGCACGGCTGCGTCGCCGACCGCGGCGTGCGGGAAACGACCGCCGAGGCCGTCACGATCGCCTCGCGGGGGAGCCTCTCGGAGCCCGCCGCTCGCGCCGAGGTCATTGCCCTCATTGCGCCAGGCGGCGACAGGAAGTCGCTGTGAGCGCCCTCGCCGCATTCGCGGGCAGCGCGCCCGTGATTCTCGGTGTCTTGAACGCGACGCCCGACTCGTTTAGCGACGGCGGCAAGTACGCGGACCCCGCAAGCGCGGTTGCGCGCGGGCGCGAGCTCGCCGCGGCCGGAGCACACGTCATCGATGTCGGCGGCGAGTCCACTCGGCCGGGGGCCGAGCCCGTTTCTCGCGTCGACGAGCACGCCCGCGTGATCCCCGTGATCGAGCAGCTCGCCGCGGCCGGCCTCACGGTGTCGATCGACACGATCCACGCGGATACGGCAGCCGCCGCCGTCGTTGCCGGAGCGCGCATCATCAACGATGTCTCGGGCGGGCTACACGACCCCGAGATGCTCGCGGTGGCCGCGCGTGCCTCCTCCGAGCACGGAGTTGCTCTGATCCTCGGCCACTGGCGGGGCATCCCCGATCCCGAGCACCTCCGCTCGCAGTACCGCGACGTCGTGGTCGAGGTTCGCGATGCGCTCGCCGAGCGGGCTGCCGCAGCGACCGCGGCGGGCGTTGACGCTCGCCACATTGTGCTCGACCCCGGGCTCGGCTTCGACAAGACCGGCGAGCAGTGCTGGGAGATCCTCCGCCGCATCGACGAACTGCAGGCGCTCGGCTATCCGGTGCTCATCGGGGCCTCGCGCAAGCGGATGCTCGGCGAGGTCCTGGCGACTGTGCCGGGTACCGCAACCACGCCCACCGACCGGGACGGCGCGACGGCCGTGGTGAGCGCGCTCGCTGCGCGCGCTGGCATCTGGGGCGTGCGCGTGCACGACGTCGCGGGAACCGCGGCAGCGAACGCGGTCGCTGCCGCCTGGGCGGGGCCCCCGCGCGAAGACAAGATCACCCTCACCGGGCTTGAGGTGTTCGCGCACCACGGCGTCTTCGACTTCGAACGCGAGCAGGGCCAACGCTTTCTCATCGACGCCGAGGTGTCCGTGGACCTGCGGGCGGCCGCGGCGGGCGACGAGCTTGCGAACACCGTGCACTACGGCGAGCTCGCCGACGCGATCGTCGCGGCCGTTGCCGCCGACCCCGTTGACCTCATCGAGACTGTCGCCGATCGCGTCGCGCAACTCGCGCTCGGATTCTCCGGCGTTTCCCGGGCGCGGGTCAGCGTCCACAAGCCAGACGCGCCCATCGCGCACCCCTTCGCCGACGTCGCGGTGACCGTTGAACGCGAACGGACCGCGCCATGATCGCGCAGGTCGTCCCCGTGCTCCTCGCCTTCGGCTCGAACCAGGGAGGGCGCGGCGAGACGATTCGGGCGGCCCAGGCCGAACTCGCGGAGACCGCGGGCATCACGAACTTCGTAGCCTCACCCCTGCACGAGACGGTCGCGCTGACGCTTGCGGGGCCCGACCCCCACGCGCCGCGCTACGTGAACGGTGTCGCCACGGCCGACACCACCCTCTCGCCACACGCGTTGCTCGATGTCATGCAGCGCATCGAACGCGAACACGGTCGCGTGCGCGGCGAGCGCTGGGGGGATCGCACCCTCGACATTGACCTCATTCTCTTCGGCGGTCGCGTGATCTCCGACGAGCGTTTGAGTGTGCCGCACCCGCGCGCGCACGAGCGCGACTTCGTGCTCGCCCCGTGGCTCGCGCTCGATGCGAACGCGGTGCTCATGGGTCACGGCAGGGTGTCGGAGCTGCTCGAGCGGATCGGCGACACGACCACGCCGTTTGCCGACGAGCCGCCCGCAGGCGAACAGCCCGCAGGCGAGCCGCCCGCAAGCGAGCCGCCCGCGAGCGAAACGGGAGCGTCCAGCCCCAGCGGGGCGGGAGCGTCCGGCCCGAACGGCCCCGCAGCATCGCCAGGGAGCTCGCGGTGAGCGGCCAGCCCAAGCTGCAGCGCTTGAATCCGCTGCACCTCCTCGGGACAGCCGCGGTTGCTGCCGCGGTCGCGCTGTTCATTCAGGCCTGGCTCTCCTCACGCGGCCGTCCCTCGCTCGTCCTGCCGTACTCGATGGCCGTGACGCTCGTCGCACTCGCGATCCTGCTCATTGTGCTTGGGCTGCGGCTGCGCACACACGTGGCGAAGGGCATCGGTGCCGTCAACCCGTTTCACGCGGTTCGACTGCTCGCGACGGCGAGGGCGGGGCAGATCGTTGGTGCCACGTTCGCAGGCTTCGGCGGCGGCCTGCTGCTGTCGCTGCTCGGCCGCAGTGTGCCGGCCCCCGTGCCCACTTGGCTCCCGATGCTCGTGACGGGGCTCGCCGCGATCGCGCTCCTCGTCTGCGCGATCATCACCGAGCACCTGTGCCGGGTGCCCCCGGGCGGCGAAGATGACGGCGAGGCCGATCCCGGCCTGGCTACACTAGAAACGTGACCCAACAGACGCTCCCCGAACTCCAGCCCCAGTGGCAGCGAGTCTCACCGAAGTACGCGGTTTCCGACCTCATCATCAACGTCGTGACGTCGTTCTTACCACTTGTCGTGGTCATCATCGTGTCGCTCACGAACAACCGCGAAGTACCACTGTGGCTCACCCTCGGGCTCTGGGGGCTCGTCGCGTTCTTCCTCATCAACTCGCTCTTTGCCTTCCGTCGGGTCAAAGCGATCGGCTACATTCTGCGCGAGGACGACCTTCTGTTCCGCCGCGGCATCATGTTCGAACGCATTGTCGCTGTGCCCTACGGCCGACTGCAGCTCGTCGATATCACGCGCGGGCCGCTGCTGCGGGCACTCGGCCTCTCGACCCTCAAATTTGTCACCGCTTCTGCAGCCACCGGCGTGCAACTGCCCGGCCTCACGCAGGGCGACGCTGAGGCGCTCCGCGACCGCCTCGTCGAGCTCGCAGAATCTCGGCGGTCGGGGCTATGACCCACGGAATTCCCGGCGACCCAGAGCTGCCGGAACAAGCCAGTACGCCGCCGCAGCAAGCCAGTATGCCCCCGGAGCACCCGGAGGCGGTAGCGCAGGGATCCAGCCACTCGCCCGAGCCCGCCGGCGCAGACCAGATGCCTGGCACCGCCGACTCCGAGGGCTGGCGGCGGCTCCACCCCGTCTCACCGCTGCTGCGCGGCGGTCTCGTGCTCGTGGTGTTCGTCGGTATTGTCATCGCGAACTTCCGCGACATCATCGTGCGGATGTTCTTCTCGACGCCCGAGGACGAGTCGCTCGACAGCGATGACGTCACCGAACTGTTCCAGATGCTGTCGAACGGGCAAACTCTTCTCATCGCCGTCGGCGCGATAGTCGCGATCATCGTGCTGGTTGTCGGGGTGTCCTGGGTGGCGTGGCGCTTCCACACCTACCGCGTGACGGCCGATGCTGTCGAGTCGCGTTCAGGCGTACTGTTCCGACAGCACCGCCGCGCGCCGCTTGACCGCGTACAGAGTGTCAACCTGCAGCGCCCCCTGCTCGCTCGCATCCTCGGGCTCACGAAGATCGAGGTGCTCACGGGAGGCCAGGGCGGCAAGGTCGAGCTCGCATACCTGGGGCATCGCGACGCGAAGGCAGTGCGTGAGCGCATCCTGGTGCTCGCTTCGGCCCGCCGCAACGGCGAGGACGTGTCCGCGGCCGTAGCCGCCGCTGACGCCGCGGTGATTACCCCCGCATCGTTCGACGGCACCGCCTACGCCGAACCGGTCGACGCGCTCACGCAGCGCGCGCAGGAGTTCGCCGATTTCGATGTCGACCCGACCGCGCTCGCCGAGCAATCACTCGTGCGCGTGCCCATCGGGCGGCTGCTCGGCTCGATCCTGCTGAGCTGGGAGGCCGTGATCACGCTCGCGCTGCTGCTCATCGCCATATTCTGGGGCGTCGTCAGCTCCGCGATCGGCGTGCTCACGGGCAGCACAGGGTTTCTCGCCTCGGCGGGAGTCTCGCTGCTCACTGTCCTGCCGATCCTCATCATCAGCATCGGCATGATGATCTCGCAGTTCAACAAGGGCTTCAACTTCACGCTGTCGCGCGGCCGGGACTCCGTGCGCATCGGCGCTGGCCTCACGTCGACCATGACCGACTCGATCCCGTTCGGTCGAATCCATGCGATCGAGGCGCGGCAGCCGCTGTTCTGGCGCCCCTTCGGCTGGTGGCGGCTGCGCATCACGGTGGCTGGGCACTCGGTCTCTGAGGCCGGGCAGAGCGTCACCCAGAACACCGTGCTCCCCGTCGGGCGGCACACCGACGTGGTGCGCGTGATTGAAACGCTAGTGCCCGGTGCCGCCGCTGGTATCACCGAGGGCCTCACGGGCAGCGGCGACGGCTACATCGGGGCGGGCCCGCGGGCTGCCTGGCTGCTGCTCTTTGGGCGACGGCGAGCTGGAGTGCGAGTCGACGTTCCGGCAGCGCTGGTGCCGCATGCTGAGTCTGTCTCGGAGACCGCGGCGACCGCAGAAACCTCGCCAGCTGCGCCAGCCGTTGACCTCGCGAACGCGACGCTCCGGATTCGCCGCGGTGCCCTCACCCGCTCGCTGTCGATCATGCCGGTCGTGCGGGCGCAGTCCGTGCAGCTCAGCCGGCCCTTCTGGCATCACCTGCTGGGGCTCGCCTCGCTGCAGGCACACACGGTGCTCGGCCCGGTGCGGATGTCGGTGCGCGGGCTCGCGCTCTCAGACGCGCAGCGGGTGTTCGCTGAGCTCACTGACACCGTGCTGCGGGTGCAGCGTATGGAATCCGACAGCCACCCGACCGCGAAGCGGGGCGAAGCTCATGAGCGCCCCGCAGGCTAGCCGACTCGGGATCGGGATCATTGGGGCCGGCCGCGTCGGCCCCGTGCTCGGGCGGGCGCTCGCGGGCGCCGGCCATGCGATCACCGGTGTCAGCGCAGTCAGCGAGGAGAGCCGCGAGCGCGCCGAGACGATGCTCCCCGGCGTGCCAGTGCTCGAGGTGCAAGAGATCGTGCGTCGTTCCGAGCTCGTGCTGCTCGCGATCCCCGGAAACGAGATTCCCGGGCTCGTCTCGGGGCTCGCGAAGCTCGGCGCCTGGCAGCCGGGTCAGCTCGTGATCCACACCGCCCCCGAGCACGGCACCGCCGTCTTTGCGGAGGCTCCCGGAGTGATCCCGATCGCGCTCCACCCGAGCATGGTGTTCACGGGCACCAGCCTCGATCTCGCCCGCCTGACCGGGGCGACCGTTGCTGTGACCGCGCCCAGCGTGGTGCAGCCGATCGGCCAGGCGCTCGTCGTCGAGATGGGGGCGGAGCCCGTCATCGTCGCCGAGCACGACCGCGCTGCCTACGCTGAAGCGGTGACGGTGGCCGCGGCCGCGGCCCGGCTCGCGACCGCCGACGCGATCCTCACGCTGCAGGAGCTTGGTATCGCGCGCGCGGCCAAGATCGTGGGAGGCGCGGTGCAGGCTGCGATCGACGAGGAAACTGGTCGCTACGCGGGGGATCCCGAGCTCGGCGCCTAACGCGCGAGCGAGATGCCGCGCATCAGCTTGAGCACCGCGGGCTACAGACCGAGCACCGCGGATTACACGCCGAGCACCGCGGATTACAGGCCGAGCACCGCGCAGGCGTTGTCATCGAGAGGGACGACCCCGCTGCTCAGTCGCGCAGCACGTATCTCGCGGCTGTGCTCCCCGGGAAGGCGTCCGCCGCCGCCGACGATTTCGGCGAGCAGGGTCTCAACTGCAGCTGGCCCAGCGCTCCCAGCGCCGAGGAGCGCCGGGTCGAAGGCGATGTAGACGGCCCCGAAATCATCAGGTTCGTGTACTTCGGGGCCGCGTTTGGCAGCCGCTGTCCGGCCAGTGCCAAACCCAGAGACGAGCAGTTCGATCATGAGTGCGAGGCCGTAGCCGCGGTGCCCGCCGAACGGGAGCACGCGGCCGCGGCCGTCTGGGCGAACTGCGTCGTGCGGGTTCGTTGTGGGGGTGCCATGCTCGTCCAGGGCTACGCCATCGGGGAGGGTGCCGCCGGTCGTGCGCAGCCGCATGACTTCGTTGAACGCGATTGCGGAGGTCGCCATGTCGAGCACGAGCGGGTCCCCAGACTCACGTGGCACGGCAATACCGACCGGGTTCGTGCCGATCGCTGGATCGGTCGAGCCGGGAGCCACGACGACCAACGGTGTGCTGTTCAGCGCAATCGCGCACATCCCCGATCGAGCCACGCGTTCGACGAGGTATCCGAGAGCTCCGCTTACTCCAGCGTGCCGAACGGATACGACAGCGATTCCTGACTGTTGCGCTTTGCGTGTCAGGAGATCAACGGCCTCGCGGTGCACGAATGGCGATAGGTGATAGCCGCCGTCGACAACCGCAGAGGTGGGTGTCTCGTGTTCGATACTCAGCGGGCGACGCCGGGTGTCGCCGAGTCGGTATTCGCGCTCGATGTTGCGGATGAGTCGCACGCCGTGCGAGCGATGGGCGCGAAGTTCGGCATCGATGCACATCTCTGCGGCAACCGCGACCTCCTCAGCGGGCGCGCCAAGATCGGTGAGCTTTGCGGTGACCCGCGTGGTGAGTTCAGCAAGGGGAATCTCCATCGAAACCCTTTCGTGTTGGGGCGAAGCGTTCGCCTAGTTGTCTGAGACCGTGTCGACGAAACCCGCGGCGAGCATCACTTCGAGCGACTGATTGTAGTGTGCCGAGAGCAGTTCGACAGCGAGGTCTGCGTTGCGGTCGAGGGCGGCGTCCATAATGAGTTCGTGCTCGTGCGGGACATCGCGTTTGAGGGCAGCAGGGGTGGGTGCCGACCAGCGTCTGTAGAGTTCGGTTGAATCGAATAGGGTGCGGGAGAGATCAATGAGCATTGCGACTCCTGAGCCTGCAACGAGCGCCGCATGAAAGTCACTGTGAGCCGCTGACCACTCGTTGCGAATGTGCAGCGGATCGTCCTCGGATCGCCGCGCGGTTCGCGCGAGGATGTGGTGCTTGGTGACGATCTCGGTCTCCCACCCAATATCGCCGCGCTCGATCGCAAGGCGCAGCGCCAGTGAGTCGTTATGGGTACGCACAAGGGTGAGATCTTTGATCTCATCGACCGTGAGCGCGGGGACCGAAAAGCCCTTCGCTGGCTGGCTGACGGTGATACGTTCAGCCGCCAGCCGAACGAGTACCTCGCGCACCACAGTGGTGCTCGCGCCATAGACCTCTGAGAGTTCCGCTGGTCGCAACCGTGTTCCCGGCTTCCAGTGGCCATTCATGATGTCGGTGCTGATGAGCTGATACACATGCGAGGACATCGTCTTCGCATCACCCTGTCGTGCCATGCCCAAAAGCATAGCTGATATTAAAATGCATTTTGATTTGACGAATACATTCAACTCTCCGTAGTATCTGAAACACACAACGTAGTGATTTCAAACGAAGAGGTGAAAATGCCAGACGAACGGCAACCACTGCTGTCAAAGTTCAGGCTGAATAGTCTTGCCGTCGCATTACTCGGTGTCGTCTGCCTGGTGATGTCGATGCAGCTCCCGCTCGGCACCGCAAAGGCTCCCGGCCCAGGAATGTGGCCAGCGCTCGTATCTGTCGGACTGACGCTTGTGGCGGTGTTCGTGCTGGTGACTGAGCGTGACGACTCCGACTACGAGTCATTGACCAAGCGTTCGATCGTATCTGTTTTGGGCTTCGCCTGGATCGCCGTGTTCGTTGTGCTCTTCACCCACCTCGGATTTACGCTCGCCTCGATCATCTTCTCGCTCGTATGGCTTCGGTTCTTCGCGAAAGAGAGCTGGCGCTTCACGCTGATCGTGGCACCGTTGTTCACCGTCGCATTCGTGGTGATTTTCTCCGTGCTGCTTCGCGTTCCTGTGCCACATGATCCAGTGCTCTCGTTCGTTACCGGTGGGAGGTTCTGACAATGGATATGAACGGCGTTCTTGAAGGATTCGCGGTTGCGCTGCAACCGATAAACATCCTCTTTGTCTTCGTGGGCGTGCTCCTCGGAATGATCGTGGGTGTGCTCCCCGGTCTCGGGCCGGCCCCCACTATCGCGCTGATGCTTCCGCTCACGTACGTGCTACCCACCGAGGCCGCCATCGTGATGCTCGCGGGCATCTACTACGGTGCCTACTACGGCGGAACGATCACCTCTGTGCTGCTCAAACTTCCCGGAGAAGCAGCGAGCGTGGTGACCGTCTACGACGGCCACCAAATGGCGCTCAAGGGGCGTGCAGGCCCCGCCCTCGGCATCTCAGCCATCGGCTCATTTATCGGCGGCACCGTCGCCATCATTGGCTTGCTCTTCCTCTCGCCTGTCATCGCAAAGTTCGCGGTGAAGCTCGGGCCCCCCGAGTACGCGATGCTCGCAATCACCGGTCTCATCATGGTCTCGGTGCTCGGACAAGCGAAACCCTCAAAGAACCTCATCATCGCTGGTGTTGGCTTGCTCATCGCAACGGTCGGGATCGACGCGATCTCCGGCGTCTCCCGCTTCACCTTCGGTTCGACCGAGCTGCTGCGCGGTATCGACTTCGTTGCGGTTTCGATGGGCCTGTTCGGGCTCGGCGACGTGCTCTATGACCTTGAGCACGAGGTGAAGACCGCGCGCGTGCAGGGAAAGATCGGCCGGGTCATGCCGACCAAGCAAGACATGAAGGATTCATCGGGTGCGATCGCTCGCGGCTCGGTGCTCGGCTTCTTCCTCGGCCTACTCCCCGGCGGGGGCGGCGTGGTGTCTTCGCTCGCCTCATACGCGGTGGAGAAGAAGGTCGCGAAGAATCCCGAGGAATTCGGGCACGGCGCGATCGCAGGTGTGGCCGGCCCCGAGACCGCGAATAACGCGGGATCGACCTCTTCCTTCCTCCCGCTGCTCTCGCTCGGCATCCCGTCGAACGTGGTGCTTGCGCTGCTCTACGGTGCCCTCCTCATCCAAGGGATCACCCCGGGGCCGACGCTCGTCACCGAGCACCCGGCAATTTTCTGGGGCGTGCTGGCGTCGATGATCCTCGGCAACCTCATGCTGCTGATCCTCAGCCTGCCGATGGTCGGAATGTTCGTGAACCTCGTGCGCGTTCGCATCGGCATCCTCGCGACCGTCATCGTGCTCATCACGATGATCGGTGTCTACTCGGTCTCGAACTCGATCTTTGACATGTGGGTGATGCTCGCATTCGGTGTCGTCGGCTACATCATGCGCAAGACCGGCTACGACCCGGGACCGCTCGCGCTCGCGCTCATCCTTGGCCCGCTGCTCGAGACCTCGTTCCGGCAGTCGCTGCTCATGTCTGACGGCAGCCCCATGATCTTCCTCGAACGCCCCGTTTCGCTCATCTTCGTACTCGCCCTCGCCGCGCTCGTGATCTTCCAGGTGCTCGCGCGACGCAAGAGCAAGGTTGAGCGGAAGTACTACAAGGCGACGAAGGCCGTGCGCCAAGGGAAGGGCATGCCCGATCCCACCGGCGTCATCCCGGCCGTGGGTCTCGAAAACGAAGACCACACCATAGACCTCGGAAACGGCGAACAGACGGCGTCTGACCCCGCGACCGAAGAAACCGACGCCGAACCCGGTGCCGTGTCCAACCCTGATCAACACACCACCCAAGGAGAACGATGAAGTTTTCGAGCTTCCGCCGCCCCGCAGCGGCTATCGCAATGACCGCCGTAGCCCTGCTCGGCCTGGCCGCGTGCTCCGGCAACGCCGGCACCCCGTCTGCCGGAGGCGGTGCCTCGGCCGACTACCCGACCAAGAGCGTCACCATGATCGTGCCGTATGCTGCCGGCGGTCCGACCGACATCTCTGCGCGTGCGCTTGCACAGGACATTGAGGCTGAACTCGGCAAGACCGTGATCGTTGAGAACCGCCCTGGCGCTTCCGGTATCACGGGCCTCAGTGAGGTCGCCACGGCAAAGGCCGACGGCTACACCTTCACGTACACGACGGGCGACTCGTTCGTGCAGTCCGAGCTGCGCGAGGGCGTGCCGTTTACGTTCGAGAGCTTCGTGCCCGTCGCAGGAACAATCACCCAGCCCTACGTGCTCGTGACCGGCAAGGACAGCGGGATCGCTGACGTTGCCGCGCTCGGATCCGAGAAGAGCGCAACATACGCGGTCACCGGAGTCGGCACACCGACACACATCAACACCGCTCAGCTCTTCGACCAGCTCGGTGTCGCCGCGACTGCTGTTCCGTTTGACGGCGCGAGCCCCGCGGTACAGGCACTCGTTGGCGGGCAGACCACCGTTGCAATGCTTGACGCCTCGGTCGTGATGCCGTTCATCAAGAGCGGTGACCTGCAGGCGCTTGCCGTATACACTCCCGACGGCGAGCCGCTCGACTACCTCGAGGGCACCCCGACGCTCGAGGACGCGAAGATCGACACCGACTCGATGACACTGACAGTGTGGGGCGTCGCGCTGCCAGCAGGCACCGACGAGGCTGTTGTGAAGGTGCTTCGCGACGCGGCGCTCGCCGCAGCGGAGGGCGAGAACTTCCAGACCTTCACTCAGGCCAACTTCATGCCGCTGCTCACCGCCGAGGCCGAGGCCGAGTGGTACGAGGTGCTCAAGGAGACCGCTGCGAAGACCGTCAAGGCGCTCGATAAGTTCGAAATCACACTGGGTTAAGCGATGCGACTCACATCCATATCTACCGTGGTGACCGGGGCAGGTGCCGGCATCGGTGCCGCGATCGCTCGCCGTTACGGCAGCGAGGGCGCGCTGGTAACTGTCGCTGATATCGATCGCGAGGCGGCGCAGACCGTTTGCGACGAGATCATCGCTGCCGGTGGCCAGGCCCTCGCTGTGACGATGGATGTGACCGATCGTGACGCGGTTCGGACCGGTCTCGCCCAGGCGCGCGACCGGTTCGGCCGAGTCGAGGTAATGGTGAACAACGCCGGAATTTCAGTGTCCTCCGGTGTGTTCGACACAACCGAGGAGCAGTGGATGCGGCATCAGCGTGTCAACGGCTTTGGCGTACTCATCGGCATGCAGGAAGCGGCGAAAATGATGATCGCGGATGGCATTTCGGGTCGCATCGTGAATGTCACATCGATCTCGGGGATACGAAACAACGCCGACTGGGTCGCGTACGCGGCGAGCAAAGCGAGCACATCCTCGCTCATCCACGGCGGCGCGCGGGCACTCGCTGGCGACGGCATCACGGTCACCGGCATCGCTCCCGGCATCGTTGAGACGCCGCTGTGGCGGGGGATCCACGGCACCGAGCAGGAGCACCGTGAGCGCTTCGCGCGCTACGCCGCTGAGATTCCGCTGGGTCGGATCTCCGTGGCGGAGGATCTCACGGGGGCTGCGGTGTTCCTTGCGAGCCCGGACGCCGCGTACATGACCGGACAGATCATCACCGTTGACGGCGGGATCACGGCGTGATGCGGGCAGCTGTGCTCACCGAACCCGGAAGGGTGTCGGTCATGAACACCTGGCCGGAACCCGAGTGCGGGCCAGGGGACGTCATCGTTGCGGTCGCGGCCACCGGCATTTGCGGCACCGACCTTGCCTACTTCCGCGGCGAGCGAGACATTGTGGCCGGGGGCCTGGTGCTTGGACACGAGCCGTGGGGCACGATCCTCGCGGTCGGCAGTGACGTCGATCCAGGCCGCATCGGCGAACGGGTCGCTGTCGAACCCAACTACCCCTGCGGTAGCTGCCGGCCTTGCCAGGCAGCGCTCCCATCGCTCTGCACGCAGCGCCGAAGCCCCGTCGTCACTGAACATGGCTTCCTCGCCGAGCGGGTGGCGGTGCCGGCTGACTTCGCCTGGCAGCTCCCGGACTCGGTGTCAGACCGCGACGCGAGCTGCATCGAGCCACTCGCGGTCGCGATGGCCGCGATCCGGCGAGCGGGCGACATCGCGTTGCGGCCACGGATCGCAATCCTTGGAGCCGGGAGCATCGGGCGTATCCTCGCAGACGTGCTGTTGCGTCGCGGCGTGGTTCCCGCAGTGTTCGACCTGTCAGCGGAGCGGATAGCCGCGGCCCTCGATCAGGGAGCGCGGCAGGCCATGGACGACGAGCGCTTCGACCTGATCTTCGAGACCACGGGTAGCGGCCCGGCGGCCACCTCCGTGATCGAGCAGCTCGACGCCGGGGGAGCGCTCATCGTCGTCGGTGTCGGCAACGATGCGATTTCCATCGACACGAAGACACTCGTGCGGCGCGGCCTCACCGTGACCGGTTCGATGATCTACGACCACCCGAGCGACTACGGCGAAGTCATCCGCGCAGTGGCGCGCGGTGATGCACGGCCTGGTGTTGTGCTCGGAGAGCCATACGTGCTCGAAGACGCGGAGGCCGCCCTTACCGCGGCTGCTACCGCAACAACAAAGACCTGGATTCGAATGAAGGATGGTGAGCCGCGTGGAGAGTAGACCGCTCGGAGTCGACCACCTCACCGCCCTCGAACTGTCACCCGTCGAGTTCTTGCGTGCGGCGGCGGCCGCTGAATTCGCAAGCGTGAGCTTGCGCACGATCCACATCGCGGGCGGAGTCCCGGCGTGGGCCGCCGAGCCCGCGGACACCGCGGCGACTGCAGCAGCGGCCCGGGCGCTCGGTATCGGCGTGCACGCCATCGAAGCGGTGGCGCTCACCCCCGAGCTGAGCGGCAACACTGCAACGCTTGTGCCGCAACTCGAACAGGGTGCGGCACTCGGGGCTGAGCTGCTGTACTGCTTCGCTGACGACACCGACGGTGCGCGCTGCGCCGGCACCTTCGCGGAGCTCGCGGCTCTCGCTGCCGTGTACGGGCTGCGCACGCTCATCGAGCCGATGCCGTACCGTGCAATCGCGACCCTTTCAGAGGCTTCGGCGATCGCCAATATGCCCGCCAGCAGCCTCGCTGCCGGCCTCGTCGTTGACACCTTGCACGCGAGCCGAGGCGGTACGCACCCCGCTGACCTCACCGCGCTGCCGCAAGGACAGCTCGCGCTGCTCCAGCTCAGCGATGCCCCCGCAGCAGCGCCTCGTGGCCCCGCTCCGTCGGGCCTGCACCCGCTGATGCACGAGGCTCGCTTCGACAGACTCGATCCAGGATCGGGGGAGCTGCCGCTCGCAGCATACGTGGCCGCGATGCCAGCGTCCGCGCGCATCACGGTTGAAGCACCGAGTCGCACGCAAGGCATCGACCAGGTAACCCGGCTGCGAGCGCTGCGCGCGAGCACACTCGCGGCGCTTACCGCTGAGGTGCTCCAGTGAGGGCGCTCGTGACCGGGGCTTCCTCCGGTATCGGCCGCGCCCTCGCTGCGCAGCTCGCCGCAGCCGGCTACTCCCTCACCCTCGTTGCGCGCGACGCCGCGGCGCTCGCTGAGCTCAGCGCGGCGCTCCCGGGGGCAGCACACGAAGTCATCTCCGCCGACCTCGCTGAGCGTGCGGCCGTGGACACAGTCTGCGCTCGGCTGAGTGACACTGTCGACCCCGTCGACGTGCTTGTGCACTCCGCGGGGGTCGGCCTCCCGCCCGGCGGGTACCTTGGAAACCCCGCAGCCGCGAGCGATCTCGTGCACGCGCTGAGCATCGACGCCCTCACCTCCCTCGCCCACGCAGCGCTGCCGGGAATGCTCGCGCGCGGACGGGGCGGCCTCATCACGGTCGGCTCGATTGCTGGCTTCCTCCCTGGGACAGGCGCGATCACCTACTCCGCGTCGAAGGCGTGGGCGCAGGCATTCGGGGAGGGGCTCAACCAACTCACTCGCGGCACGGGGGTGACGAGCACGGTTGTCACCCCCGGCTTCGTCCGCAGCGGCTTCCACAGCCGGGCCGGGATCGGGGCGACGGGGATCCACCGCGCCATGTGGTGCACGCCCGAGCAGGTGGCGCGCGCAGCGCTGCTCGGTTTCAGCCGTGGGCGAGCGCTCGTGGTGCCCGGAGGCGTGTGGAAATTCGTGTACGCGGGGTACCGCGTGTTGCCACGCAATTGGTCGCGGGCCGCCTTCGCACAGTACATGGCATGGACAGCAAGGAGAGCAGCATGACCGAGTTCACACGCCTGCAGGCCAGGCGCGCGGTGATCACCGGCGGCGGCAGCGGAATTGGCGCGGCCATCGCTCGCGGCTACGCGGCGGCCGGGGCGGAAGTGCTCGTCGCCGACCTCGACGAGTCCGCCGCGAGCGCAGTAGCCGCCGCGATCGTCGACTCCGGAGGCCGCGCCATCGCGCACGCCGTAGACGTCGCAGATGCAGCCTCCGTGTCAGCGCTCTTCGAGTTCGCTGACGAAGAGCTCGGAGGCGTCGACGCGCTCGTGAACGCGGCAGGTGTGCTGCAGCGGCAGGGGTTTCTCGAGGTCGACGAGGCGAGCTGGGATCTCACGATCCGGGTGAACTCTCTCGGGCCACTCTTGTGCACGCAGGCTGCTGCCCGCCGCTTCATCGACCAGGGTGAGGCGACGCGGGGCGCGGGAAAGATCGTGAACATCTGCAGCACCTCCTCGCGCAAGCCAACGGGCGACTTCACCGCGTACGCCGCGAGCAAGGCAGCACTGCTGTCGCTGACGCAGTCGACGGCGAAGGGGCTCGCGCCGCACGGTATCACCGTAAACGGCATCGGCCCTGGCATTGTCGATACCCCGATCTGGCGCTCGGACGCGCTCACCCTGCGGGACCGAACGCTCGACGACTACGCGGCGCAGATCCCCCTCGGCCGGGTCTCAGTGCCCGAAGACCTCATAGCAACCGCGATCTTTCTCGCGGCAGACGATTCAAACTACATGACCGGCCAGTTACTCATGGTCGACGGAGGGATGGTGATGGTGTGAGCACCACAGCAGACACGAGCACGGCGCGGAGCGTCGCTGATGCGTTGTACGAGGCGCACCTCGCAGCGCGCGCGATCGATCCCGTGATCGGGCAGCTCGGCGCGGGCAACGTTGACGCCGCCTACGCGGTGCAGGAGCTGCTTATGGGCCGCTTTGAGGCGGCAGGCGCGGTGCGGGTCGGACGCAAGGTCGGGCTCACGAACCCCGCGGTGCAGCAGCAGCTCGGCGTCGACCAACCCGACTTCGGCGTACTCCTTGAGTCCATGGACGTGAGCGGGAACCGCGCGGTTGACACCTCCGCGCTCATCGCGCCGCGCATTGAGGCTGAGCTCGCGTTCGTCATGGCGCGCGACGTCTATGCCGTTGACCGCGAGAGCGTGATGGCGGCGGTCGAGTCCGTCGTCGCGGCCTTCGAGATCGTCGACTCACGGGTGCGCGACTGGCAGATCTCGATCGTCGACACGATCGCCGACAACGCGTCGAGCGCGCTCTATGCGCTCGGTGAGACGCGGCGGCCGCTCGCGGCCATCACGCCGGCCGAGGTGAGCATGACGCTCACTCGCGACGGCGAGACGGTCTCTTCGGGGACGGGCGAGGCGTGCCTCGGCGACCCGATCACGGCCCTCGTCTGGGTCGCGGAGACCGCGGCGAGGCTCGGCCGGCCCCTGCGCGCCGGCGAGGTCGTGCTCTCGGGTGCCCTCGGGCCGATGATCCCGTTCGAAGCAGGCCACAGCTACGAAGCACACATCACCGGGCTCGGCTCGGTGCAGGTAACCGCGGAAGAAGGAGCGGCATGACGAAAACACGGGTAGCCATTATCGGGCCGGGCAACATCGGGACCGACCTCATGTTCAAGGTGATGCGCCTGAGCGAGACGCTTGAGATGGGCGCAATGGTGGGCATCGACCCTGCCTCCGACGGGCTCGCACGTGCGGCTCGCCTCGGCATCCCCACCACACACGAGGGCATCGACGGCCTCATCGCGCTTGAAGGCTTCGCAGACATCGACGTCGTCTTCGACGCGACGAGCGCGGGCGCACACCGCGGGAACGCGGCAAAGCTCGCCCCCTTCAACAAGCAGCTCATCGACCTCACCCCCGCGGCGATCGGGCCGTACGTCGTGCCGGCGGTGAACCTCGACGAGCACCTCGCCGAGAACAACGTGAACATGGTGACCTGCGGCGGACAGGCGACGATCCCGATCGTCGCCGCGATCTCCCAGGTCACCCCGGTGAAGTACGCCGAGATCGTCGCGTCGATCTCCTCGAAGTCAGCCGGCCCCGGCACCCGCGCGAACATTGACGAGTTCACAGAGACCACCTCACGCGGCCTCGAGGTCGTCGGCGGGGCTGCCCGCGGCAAAGCCATCATCGTGATGAACCCGGCCGAGCCCCCGATGATCATGCGCGACACCGTGCAGACCATCGTCGCCAGGCTTTCGGCGGCTGAGCGCGTTCGCATCGCCGAGGCCGTCGTTGCCCAGGTGGCTCGTGTCGCAGGGTACGTACCCGGCTACAGGCTGAAACAAGACGTGCAGTTCAGCGACGAGGGTGACACCCTCGACGGGCTCGTCCCCGAGAACGCGCGCGCGGCCGAGTACACGCGCGTGACCGTCTTCCTCGAGGTCGAGGGTGCAGCGATGTACCTACCGAGCTACGCCGGAAACCTTGACATTATGACGAGCGCAGCGCTC